>NZ_MAIF01000044.1:0-7179 GCF_001729395.1 Methanosphaera sp. A6
AGAAACAAAGAATACTTAAGATCAAAAACACTATCAACATTAGACAAAATGACAATAGCAAACCAAACATCACAAATATTCCAAATATACAGAGAACTAAGTCTTTATGATACATACAAAATACTAAATGAACTAAAAGACATAGAAAACCAACTATTAAAACCAATTAAAAAAAATACTAAACACCACAATAGAAAACAACATAAACAAAATAATAATACACCTCTTATACTCCGAAATACCAAGAACAAACAACGCAGTAGAACAACACTACAGAAACTCTTTACCAAAATCAAAGAAAAACAAAAAAAAGAACCATTAACGGCATACTAACAACACTAACAACCAAAATGATGAAAAAATTTAAAAACACAAAAGAAAAATAAATATTCAAAAATCAAGACCCTACAACTGGAAAGCCACTAAAAATAGTAAAATAAATAAGAAAAGATAAGAATCTAATCTTTTTGAGTTGTAGTTGTTGTATTATTTATAGTTACATTATCTATATTAATATTTAAAAACTTCACATATGAATCATCATTTGCAAATTCAGTAGTTGTATTTGCCCCACTATCTTCTAAAACAACTTCAATTGTCGAATTTTTATATGTTTGATTGTATATTACACCATGTGTATTTGAATTTAAATCTATTGTATCAGAATAACCTTCATTTAGATATATAGAATAGGAAGTATTTGTTACTGAAGCTAATACTTTTCCGATTTCTGTATCATTTACATATACAGTTAATATTTTTTCGGGCAGTTGCTGTGATTTAATTTCTGTTCCAACACTAGCATTTGTATGATTTATATCAACATTTATAGTTGTATTATTTAGATTTTTATCTAGTGTATTTTCATCTACTTTAATATTTTTTACTTGTTGAGTATTCTCGAATTTAGTTTTAAAATCTGAATCCCTAATCACATCCCCCGGATTAACTTCTAAATTACTTCTAGCTAACTCAGGCATACGTATTAAATCATTTTCACCCTCAAGCGACTGTTCAAGCTGATACTTTTCATGATTAATATATATATTGTCCCCATATTGTGATTGAAGAGTACTCAATGCTGAAGTTGGGAGACGTATGAGCTGTTCTTCATTTTCCAAAGCATTCTCTATTGTATATGGTCCTCTAACATCTACCCCTTTATGAGGTTCAGGTGATGTTGATATTATTAGATTCTTACTTGCAGGTTCTATAGATATTTGATTTGAAGATATAGTTACAGATCCTACTAACGAAACTGTTAATAGTAATAGAATTATTATAGAAATAACTATTGGAAAATGCATGTGAATAAATGACTTAAATATTTGTTTCTTAGACACTTTACTTTGTCCATATATTCTTAAGGACATCTTAATTATTTTTATAATATAAAGTATAGAAATAATTAATCCAATTATTATAATAAATGAAGACATCCATGTAGTCATGAATCTAATAAAGAATAATCCAAATATTCCCAAGGTTATTAGTGATAATCCCATGATTTCCATCCTTATTGAACTACCTAAATCATCGACCATAGTCAATCTACCATAATTAATCGCACGATCAACTATTGTTCTTACAACCTCATTAGCCATTAAATTTAATTCTTTTAATGATGACATTTCATGAACAATATTTCCAATATCCACTTCATGTATTCTCATTCCACGGGCATCCGCATCTAACACTATACCAATATCAACACCATAATCCTTTTCAAGATCAATTGTATCTAAGAAATTTTTTGTTGCTGCAAACTGTCCACTTAATGGTTGTTCAAAACTTAATTCTGGAAAGAAAAATTGAAGTAAAGGTTTTGCTGTTAATTCAGTTACACGTCCTGCTTCTCTTTTAAATTTAGTTTTTGTTATGTCTGCATTCCCTTTAATAATCGGCCGAATTATTGATTCGACTTGTTTTTTATTAATTTCTGATAAATCAGCGTCTAAAAATAAAATTATATTATTTGTTACTTTTTTAAGGCCTGTTTTCATAGCAGAGCCTTTACCCTTATTTATCTTATGCTTTATAAGTACAACATCTTCTTTGGAGACTATATCATATGTTTTATCTGTAGACCCATCATCTACAACTATGATTTCTGTTATACTCTTTACTTGTTTTACTGTGTCAATTACATGTTTTATTGATTTTTCCTCATTAAATGCAGGTATTACAACAGATACAGTATCATTTACTTTAGAAGATTTATCTCCAAAATATAGTAAAGACACTATAATTATCAATATAATTGGTATAACTTGTAACATGTAATCTCATTTCCCTTTATATATGTTAAAAATTATTATTTAACATTTGTTAATTATTAATACATTTTATTAATTATAATATAAATGATTTTTTTATGTAAAAAACTGAATAATAAATAAATATTAAAATAAAATCAAAATTAAATAATATGAAGGAGGTTAATATAAAAAAAATTTATTCATCAGAATAAACTTTTGCATATTCTTCTGGACTATTATACAAACCAATTGCTGCTAAAGCACCAATAAGTCCTGCTTTTCCAGTGACATATTCAATATGAATATTATTTCTTTTAGCTATTTTTTCTGCTTCTTCAAATGATTTCATAGATTTTTTAGCCTCAATTCCATAATTTTTAACTTCTTGAGGAATATCTAACTTATCATACACAACAAATGCTGTATTTTCAGACAATGTATCTTTTTTTAACTTAGATTTAATACTGTTTATTAAATCTTCCTTATCCTCATCTTTTACTGCAAATACTAATATTATAGATACGCAATTCTTAGTTTTATTTGGATTATTCGGATATAATTGACAAGTAATATGTTCTAAATACTTATAACCCTTTTCATCTTGTATCTCAGTTGCAATATTATTAGCAAGTGTCCATGTAGCGCCTTCAGTAGGAATATCCGTATCATCAATACCAATAATTACTTTTCTAAGTTTTGGTGTTACAACTGCAGCTTTACCTACTTTAGAACCACCACCCTTCTCAAATATTTCAACTCGTTTTACACCTGCTGCTTTACCTCGACAAAATGCTGCTCCAACACCAGCCCCTGCTAAACCAGCGTGGATTATCTTAATTTCATCATCACCAATTATAGCTTCTTCTATTCCTGCTGCACAAAAACTTGGTTTTAAATCCAAAGTTGTTTTTCCTTTTTTAACAAGATATGTGTGTTTGTTTCCATCACGTTTAGCTTCTAATATTAACGGACTTGTTCTTTGATATTGTGTAATCATCCAGTCAGATCCTACAGGACATGGATGATATTCAATTAATTCTATTTTATCCTCATTATTATCAGTTACCGTTAAAATTTCATGATAAGGTGTTATCCATGCATCAGTATATTTTTCTTTTAATTCATCAGGTGTTAAAATTTCCATATTCTCATAGTTCCCTTTTGTTATTAGTTTTAAAAAAAAGAATGTAAAAAAAGAAGACATAAACCAATTAGTTTAATCTTTTCACTAATTTTACTGCAGCTTCCACTGCACGTTTACCATACTCTACTCTTTTATGTGCTTCAAGTCTAGTCATTCCTGGTCCTGAAATTCCAAGAGTTACTGGTTTATTATATTCTAATGATAAATCAGTTATTTTTCTTGCTGCGTGTTGTACTACAATCTCATCATGTTGAGTATCTCCTTCAATTACAGCACCTAAAGTAATAACTGCATCAACTTTTCCTTCATCTAATAATTTTTTTATTGCAATAGGCATATCATATACGCCAGGTACTGGGAATACCTCTGTAATTTCTGCATCTAAAAATTTAGCATGCTCTTTAGCTAATTCTAACATCATACTTGTTATATCAAAATTAAATTCTGCTACTACTGCTCCTATTTTAATCATTAAAATTTTCTCCTTTTATGTATTTTATATATTATATTACTTTTTCTAGATTTATACTAAGTATAATACAAATGCTGATACTGAACTTACTACCATAATGAATATAATAAATAATGCTATTAATTTTGCTGTTTCCATAGATTTAATCTCCGTTATTAATGTCTTATAATGTTTTAATTATTGTTAATTTTTCTGTTTATTTTCATATATTAAATTTTTATTTAATAATACCTACTTCTTAATATAAGAATCCTATTAAATATTAGTTATAACTAGAAAAAATTCAATTTAAAAAAGAAAAGAAAGAAACCCTTCCTCATATTTTATAATTTACTTGCTATATATTCAGCCATTTCTTGTGTTGATGCATCTCCACCTAAATCAGGAGTTACATTATCACCTTGACGAATAACATCAATCATAACATCTTCTATTTTTCTTGCATATTCAGATTCACCCAAATAATCTAACATCATGCATGCAGACAATATTGTTGCTACTGGATCTGCTATTCCTTGACCAGCAATATCTGGTGCTGAACCATGTACTGGTTCAAATAATCCAGAATTATCCCCAATATTTGCAGAAGGTATCATTCCTAAACCACCAACAAGTCCTGCACCTTCATCTGATAAAATATCACCATAGAGATTTGTTGTCACTATTACTTCAAAGTCAAGTGGATTTGTAATAAGATACATTGCTGTTGCATCAACATAGAAATCATTTGTTTTAATATCTGGATGATTTTCTGCCATTTTATAGAATGATTCTTTGAATAAACCATCAGATAATTTAAGTACATTTGCTTTATGTACAGCTGTAACTTTCTTACGACCTGTATCTTCAGCATATTTAAAAGCGTATTCTGCTATTCTTTCAGATGCAAATTTTGTTATTTTTTTACGTGCAATTGCACCTTCTTCTGTTAATTCTTCATCACCTATATATAAATCTTCAGTATTTTCTCTTACAATCATGAAGTCTATATCACCATATTTATCTGGTTGTAATGATTTTACAGGTCTTAAATTTACAAATGTGTTGAGTTCTCTTCTAAGTCTTACAATTACATCTGCTGCTGTTTCTCCCGCAGCTCCAAACAATACTGCATCTGCTTTTTTTGCTATTTCTAATGTTTCATCAGGAAGAGCCACACCTGTATCTTCTTTACATTTATCTCCTGCGTTAGCATAAGTATAATTAAAATCTATTGGTAATTTATCAAGTATTGTTATTGCTGCTTCTACTACTTCAGGACCAATTCCATCTCCAGGTATTACTGCTATATTATACATAAATATTATACTCCTATTCATTAAATCTTGTTTTATTTAAGTATTTTATTAATCCATCATTTTCAAGTATTTCAAACATGAATTCTGGAAGACTTGTTGTTGCATATTCTTGATTTTTTGTTTTATTAGTAAGTGTTCCATTTTCAAGATCTATTTTTACTGTATCTTCTTCTTCTATTTCATCAGGACCTTCATGTGCCTCTACTAATGTTAATCCAATGTTTATTGCATTTCTATAGAATATTCTAGCAAATGATTTTGCAACTACTGCCTTAATTCCTGAAGCTTTTAATGCTATAGGTGCATGTTCACGAGAAGATCCACATCCAAAGTTAGAACCTGCTACTATAACATCACCTTCTTGAATTTTATCTTTATAATGTAAATCATATCCTTCCATTACATGTTTTCCAAGATCTTCTGGTTTACTTAATGTTAAATATCTTCCTGGAAGTATACTATCTGTGTCTATGTCATCACCAAGTTTTAAAACTCGACCTTCAATAATTTTATCCATTTTATCGTCTCCTTCGAATTATTTTTTTTCTGGTGCTGTTATATGTCCAGTAATTGCACTTTCTGCTGCTACTATTGGTGAACTAAGATATACTTTTCCTTCAGGACTTCCTTGTCTTCCTTTGAAGTTACGATTAGATGTTGATAAACTTACTTCTCCATCTCCAATCACACCCACATGTCCACCAAGACATGGTCCACAACATGGATTACAAATTAATGCTCCTGCATCTACAAATATATCCATTAAACCTTCATCTAATGCTTGTTTATAAATTGTACGTGATGCTGGTATTACTAATGTTCTTACTCCTGGATTGATTTTATTTCCTTTAAGAACACGTGCTGCTTGTTCTAAATCTTTAAGTCTACCATTCGTACATGAACCTATAAATACTTGATCTATTTCCACATCTTCAACTTCACTTGCTGGTTTTACATTATCCACATAATTTGGACATGCAACTTGTGGTTCTAAATCTGAAACATCAATATCCATAACTTCTAAGCTTGCTGCATCTTTATCTGTTGTGAATTTTGTATATTGTTTTGTGGTTCTGTTTTTAAGATATTCATCAGTTATTTTATCTGCTGGTACAATTCCAGTTTTTCCACCACATTCTATTGCCATATTACTTAATACCATACGATCAGACATATCCATATTTTGTACTGTTTCTCCAGTATATTCACATGCTTTATATCTTGCACCATCTTGCCCTATTTGTCCTATGATATTTAATATTACATCTTTACTTGTAACATTTTCTTTTAAATCACCTGTTACATTAAATTGTAATGTTTCTGGTACTTTAAACCATAATTGTCCTGTTGCAAATACCATAGCCATATCAGTTGATCCAATTCCTGTTCCAAAAGCTCCTAATGCTCCATGTGTACATGTATGTGAGTCACTACCAACTACTATTGTTCCTGGAAGTACATGTCCTTTTTCTGGTAATACTTGGTGACAAACACCTTCATATACATCATAAAAGTTTTTTATTCCCTGTTCTTTTACAAATTTTCTTAATATTTGATGATTTTTTGCAGCATCTAAAGTATCTGCAGGTACCTGATGATCAAAAGGAATTACTATTTTATCAGGATCCCATACTTTATTAGTATTAATTTTTTCTAGTGCTTGTAATGTTAATGGACCTGTAAGGTCATGTACCATAGCAGTATCAATATCTGCCATGACTATTTCTCCAGCTTCTACTTTTTCATTGCCAGATGATTTTGCTAATATTTTTTCAGATATTGTCATTGACATTGATTTGTTACCCCCTATTTAAGTGTAAATATTTTTAATGATTTTTTTAGTATAATGATTTAAGTGAATCATAATTCAATAGAATTATTGAAAAATAAAATTTCACATTATATATATTTTTGATAAACTAACTTATTATTTATTTTGTAATTAATTCTTTACTAGAAAAGTATAAGTATTACAAATTTATAAATTATTATTACATAATAATGTAT
>NZ_MAIF01000045.1:0-7145 GCF_001729395.1 Methanosphaera sp. A6
TAATATATAAATTATTTTATAAATATATATAATATTAATTCTTGATAAAAAAGGGAGGTTTCTCATGGTAGCAAAAGAATATTATGATACATTATTAAAAATTACTGATATAATGGAAGAAAAAGGTGGAGGTATTATTTATATTCGTAATGAACCTGATTGTTACACAATAGGTACTCGTTATTATGATGAGGATATTGCAGAATTTTTAGATAATACTGTAGAAGAATGGTTTGGAGAAGAATCCACCCTTCAAAAGAAATCTAAAAAACGATCTAAAAAACAAGATAAAGTAGAAGAATTATACTACTTATGGAAAATAACTTTACCAGAATAAATTTTATCCTTCTAGTCGAAATAGCCTAACATTTAATAGGTAGAATGAATTAGACAAAAGAAAGAATTACTTAGAATAAATCAGTAGTAATGCATGTCATGGTTTAAAGATAATTATTTAAGCCTAAAAAAAGTATGCTATGATTAAAAATAAACCCATGGACTATGGGGGATAGCTCGATTAATCTAAACTATAATGTTTATTGCCCGAGAATCCTAGACTTTTATATGTCAGGAGTAAGTCAATAACCTTCACTATTTTTTTAATACTTTTAATATATTATGAAGAATTTCAGATAATTTATTAAATAAATTATTACTTAATATAATAATAGATTAAGAGAAGTTAATGTGTTATAAGAATTTTTGTATTTATTTTTTATATTCATTAAGGTGGATTTTGTGATAGAAGAAATATATAATAAATCATTAGATAATGAAATTACTAAAGAAGATGCTATAGAATTAGTCAGATCTGCAAATCAGTTTGAATTATTTGATACTGCTGATAAATTAAGACAAACTATTGTTGGTGATAAAGTAACTTATGTTGTTAATAAGGCTATTGATATAACTGATAATTGTATGATTGGCTGTAAATTCTGTTCTTTTAGAAATTTTGAAAATTATAAAATGACTAATGAAGAAATTTCTGAAAGTATTGTTCAGGCAAAAACAGTGGGAGCTACTGAGATATGTTTATTTGGCGGAATTACTAGGGATATGGATATAGATTATTATTGTAATCTTATCGAAAATATTAAAAATCAACATGAAATATGTTTACATGCATTATCTCCTGCAGAAATATATCAAACTGCTAAAAATTCAAATATAACTACTTTTGAAGCTTTAAGTAGGTTAAAAGATGTAGGAATGGATACAATGACTGGTGCATCTGCAGAAATTTTAGTTGATTCAATAAGAAAACAAATCTGTCCAAATAAGGTATCTACAGCCGATTGGGCAAAGATTGTTAAGGAAGCTCATGAATTGGGAATTCCAACAACTTCAACTATAATGTATGGAAGTATTGAAACATGGGAAGATAGGATAGAACACATGTTTTTATTAAAGGAAATTCAGGAAGAAACTCATGGATTTACTGAATTTGTTCCAATGACATTTTTAGGTGAAAATAATGAGCTTGGAAAAATATCTAATGGTGCTACAGGTATTGAGGATTTAAAAATCCATGCAATTTCCAGAATAATCTTTGGGGATGTAATTCCAAATATTCAAGTTTCATGGGTAAAGTTAGGCCTAAGAATGACACAAGTTGCTCTAACATGTGGTGCTAATGATATTGGTGGAACAATGATTGAAGATAAAATATCCACAGCTGCAGGTGGTGGTTATGGTGGATATTTACCTGTAGAAAAAATCAAACAATTAATTAAGGATATTGGTAGAATTCCACAAGAGAGAACTACTAAGTATGAAATGTTGTAATTGTTTTTAAGAAGAAGTATGTATTAATATGATATGTATTTCAACACTATTTTTTTTTATTTTATTGAATTATTCTCTATTTTATAATAAATATAAAAAAAAGGGGGGGGGAAGTCAGATTCATGTATGTTTGTTAAGCATTTTTGTACGTTCTTGTGATGTTAATTCGTCTACTATTTCTATAGGTTTTCCATGATCTAAAAGTTTTCCCTCACGCATTAATGCTGCAGTGTCACAACATTCAAGTACAAAGTCCATATCGTGTGATATTATAATAAAAGTTTGGTCAAGTTCTTCACGAGCATTTAATATTGATTCTGTAACATTACGTCTTGTTATAGGATCCATTGTACCAGTAGGTTCATCTAATATTATTATGTTTGGTTCTTTAATAAGAATCTGTGCAAGAGCGACTCTGTGTCTTTCTCCACCACTCATTTGATCAGGATATTTTTCAAGTAATGATGCTGCTTCTTCTTCTTTAAATCCAACAGCTGTTAATACATGTAATGATTTCATTTTTGCAAATTCTGAGGGTAAGTCAAGACTAATTGCATCAGTTAAATTTCCAAGTATTGTTTTATATGGGTATAGACTGAAATCTTGGTGTAATAATCCTATATGTGGTGTTACACGTCCTCTGTGCATTGGTCCTTTTTTAGACATATCTATCCATTCTTCACCAAGTCTTATTTCAATTTCTCCATCACTTGGTTCTATAAGTCCTGCAATTAATTTTGAAAGTGTTGTTTTTCCAGCTCCACTTAATCCTACAACACTTGCAATTTCTCCTTCATTAATTGTTAGTGTTACTCCATCAACTGATTTTACAACTCCCCGTGTTGTTGAGAAATAATACTTTTTAAGATCATCCATTTTAATTAAAGCATCACCTATTGTTACTGCCGGATGTTTTTTAGGTAATGGTATTTCTTTAATGAATTTTGAAACAATATCTTCAGGTTTACCTTCATCTATTATTTTTCCATTATCTAACCATATAACTCTGTCAGATAAATCTTCAATTACTTCAGGCCAGTGTGAATTTATAATCATGGTAATATTTTTATTTTTAACACCACTAAGTAGAGCAGAATGTATTAATTTTGCTGTTTTAGGGTCAAGAGTACCTGTAGGTTCATCAGCTAAGAATACCATTGGATTTTTTGCTAATTGTCTTGCTAATACAATTCTTTGTTTTTCTCCTCCACTTAAATCACGGGCAATGTGAGTTGTTCTATGTTCCATGCGTGTCATTTTAAGAAGTTTTATTGCTTTGTTAACATTATCTTCATCACGTTGATTTTCAAAGGATTTCATTATATTTTCAATTACTGTTTCTTCTTCATATAATGCAAATGTTCTTTGTAACATGATGGATATTCTTTTTTTAATGTCTAAAAATTCTTTTCTAGAACAGTTCCATAGATTTATTTCTCTAAGTTCTGTTTTTTCTCCACAGGAACATGTTTGTCCTGCAGTAGATGGTGTATCTACATGATTACATTTTGGACAGTATGCAACATGGTATATTACTTCTCCTTCATCTGGTATATACTCAGGAATACCACGTAACATATTTAGTAGTACTGATTTTCCAGATCCACTTCTTCCAAGAATACCAAGAACTTCTCCTTCTTCAATTTCTAAGTTAATGTTGTCTAGTACAATAGTATTGTCAAATTTTTTTGTAACATTTTTAACTTCAATAAAACTCATTTTTTTACACCTAATCAAAGTAATTTTTTTGTTTCTAATAAATTTAGTTTCGATTCATTCAAACTTGTTTATATATTATAATATGTTATTTACTATTATTATATTAACCTACAATAAAATCTATTAATATTTTTTCATAACCTCTAAATTTATAATAATTTGTAATAATTTGTAATAAACTTTTTATTAGATTAGAAGTATATATAAAAATATATATAATTATAATTTTTATTATTTATTTTTACATTATGTATACACATTAAAAATTATAATCACTTCAATCACATAAAGAGGTTAAAGCATGCTCACAGCAGTTCAAAGAGAGATTTTACAAAGTTTAATTAATTTATATAGAAAATCCAAATGTACTTCCGTTAAATGTGAAAGTATAGCTGATTTGATGGGTAGAAATTCTGGAACAATACGTAATCAAATGCAATCTTTACGTAGTTTAGGATTAGTTCAAGGTGTTCCTGGACCAAGAGGAGGATATAAACCTACATTGGAGGCATATCATACTCTAAATATAGAAAATGATCCATGTGAAATTCATGTACCAATATATGTTAATGGCGCAATTGTTTCAGATATTTCCGTTAATAAAATAGAATTTACCAGTATTTTAAGACCAGGGGATTGTGAAGCAACAATTTCAGTATTAGGGGATATTAAACAATTAGATCTTGATGATACTATTAAAATTGGTCCAACTCCTGTAAATAATTTAACTGTTGATGGAACAATTATTGGAAGGGATGATGTAGATAATGTACTTCTAATTAAAACAAAAAATATTATAAGTATTCCTAATGTTAAACTAAGGGATATTGCTACTCAACAGATAAAAAGTATAACTCCTCAAATGCAACTTACTGATATTTGTAAAATATTATCAGAAAATAATCAAATAGGAGCACCAATAGTTGATGATGATAACAACATATTAGGTGTTATAAGATATTCTGATATTATAGATGCTGTAGCTGCTAATAAGATGGATAGTACTGCTGAGGAGTTTATGCGCGAGTCTGTTGTAACTGCAAGAGATAATATTAGTTTATCAAATGGTATGACATTATTACTACAAAATGATGTAACAGCATTAATATTATTAGATAAGAATAATGAAATTTATGGAATTGTATCATTTAATGATATGTTAAAAAGATTATTAGATTCTTCAAATTAATCTTTTTCCAACTTATTTTATTTCAACTCCCAGAAATTTTTTTTAAATTTATTTTTTTATGAGGTTAATTACAATGAAAGTTAAACATTTAAATATAACAGAAAACATGACAATCTCTGAATTTATAACTCAACTAGATGAATCAGGTGTTTTAGGGGCAGGTAGAATTGCACATGCAACAAATTTACTTGCAGATTCAATGAAAGATCCTGAAACAAAGATATTTCTAAGTCTGGCAGGACCAATGGTTCCTGGAGGATTAAGAAAGGTAGTTCGAGATTTAGTAAAAAATGGATATGTTGATTTGATAATATCAAGTGGAGCAAATTTAACACATGACTTAGTAGAATCATTTGGTGGAAGACATTATGCAGGTTTACATGAAGATGATGAATCACTACAAGATAGTGGAATTGGACGTATAGGTGATATCTATACAAAATCTGAGGACTTTGAAGTGTTTGAAGAGGAAATACATAAAATATTTGCTAAGATAAATGAGAAATATAATTCAATATCCATTCAAAAATTTTTATATGAAATTGGATTGTTAATTGAGGATGATGAATCTATTATTAAAACAGCAGCTTCTAACAATGTTCCAATATTTGCACCAGGCTTAATTGATTGTATGATTGGATTACAACTATGGATTTACTGTCAAGATCATGATTTTACAATAAGTGCAGTGGAAGATATGGCATATTTATCTGATTTTGTATATAACTCTAAAAATGTAACTGCATGCATGCTTGGTGGAGGATTACCAAAACATTATACCTTAGCATCTAACATATTAACTGGTGGAATTGATGCTGGAATTCAAATTACATTAGATAGGAGTGAAGGTGGAAGTTTAAGTGGAGCACCACTTGAAGAAGCAAAATCATGGGCAAAAGCTAAAAAAGGTTCTAATCTAGTAACAGTTGTGGGTGATGCAACAGTACTATTTCCATTGATTGTTGCAGGCGCATTAGATAAAATAAAATAAGGTTTTTTTCATGTTATTTGATGCGTTATGTTATGCTTTATCTGGATTTTTTATGAAATTCTCAGATGAAGCTATGGATACTAAAAATAATAAGGTACTTGCAATAATTACTGGATTGTTATGTGTATTTTTCACAGTACTAGTTTGTGCTACAAGTATGGATGCTGTATTTATTTTTGTTAGTATTCTTATTGGAACTGCTTTAGCAAAAAAAGTTGATTCTATAAATCACATAATATCTGCCATAATATTTATTCTATTGTTGTATATAATAGCACCTCAGTTTTGGGCTATTTTACTTAATGAATTCGGTTGGATTTGGCTAATGTTATGTATAATTGCAGCATATATTGATGAGAAGGGTAATGATTTTTCTGATAATAAAGAAGAAAATAATGAAGAAGTTACATTAGTAGATAAATTCTTCAAATATAGATATGCTCTTAAAGTAACAGTACTTATCATATCATTAATAGGATTATTATTTAGATTTTTCTCAATTACTCAAGGAATTTATTTATTTAATCCAATGACTTTCATATGTTTCTATTTATTTGATTTAAGTTATGAATTTGTAGGATTATACTTTGATAGATTCTATGATCTCTTCTAATGCTTTTTTAGGATTTGAAGCATTGTATATGCTACGTCCTACAATTGCAGCATTGGAATATTGGAGTGTGTCTTTTGCATTACCTCCTTGGAATCCAACACCTGGTGAGATTATAAATGAATCTTTACCAACTACTTCTCTAATTTTTTTTAATCTATCTATTTTTGTTGCTGGAGCTACATAATTTTTAATTCCTAAATCTACTCCCATCTGTGCAATATCTAAGGATACTGGTTTTAGGAATTTATCTGCACCAGGATGTGACATTTCTGTTAATAGAAATATTTCTTTGTCTAATTTTTCTGCCATATTTTTACATGCCAATACACTATCTTCTCCAGTAAATCCATGTACTATTATTGCATCTGCACCGTAGTTTAATGTAGTTTTTACTATTTTTTCATTTGTTGCATCTATATCCGCTACTTTAAAGTCTGCAATGATTTTTACATCATATTCTTCTTTTATTGAAGTTATAATAGAAGGACCTAGAGCTAGTGTTATGGGATAACCAATTTTTATAGTATCTAAATATTCTGTTGTTTGATCTAATATTTCATAGGCTTTATTTTTCTCTTCTACATCTAGAGCTAATATTATCTGGTTTTTAACATTCATATTTACTTATTTAATTTACTAAATAGAAATACTTTGTTTAATTTTTCTCATGTTTTTATTGAACTTTTTTTAGACTATGTCCTTTTTTTTGTTTCTATAGTGGATTATTATTTGTTTTAATTTTTATTTTTTTAATAAAACACTATATTTTTAGGTTTGTCTAAATGGTTTATTTTTATATTTTTTCTTAAAAATTACTATTTTTTATTCTATTTTTTATATATTAT
>NZ_MAIF01000046.1:0-2741 GCF_001729395.1 Methanosphaera sp. A6
ATAAGATATATTTTTATGAACTGATTAAAATTTTTCTTATAGAAATCTATGTTAAATTTTAAGTTCTCATGTCTATATTGGGGTGATACTTGGTTAGTCAAACTTTTTAAAAAAAATTTTAATTTATTGATACAAAATTTATACTCATTTATTTTCTAAAAAATAACTTAATTAAGGAGAGTTTATTTTTTTATGAGTATAATCTATAGAAAAACAGATCATATAAAGGGTGATTTATAATGGCAAATATTTCTGAAGATATTGGTTCAATCAGACAAGCAGAGTCTGAAGCTGATATTATCGTAGAAGAAGCAAATAAAAAATCAACTGAAATGATCCAAGAAGCTCGTGCAAAAGTAGATTCAGATATTGAAGCAGCAAAAGAAGAAGCACAAGATGAAGCTAAACACATATTATTAGCTAAAGAAGAAGAAGCTGGAAAAGAAGCTGTAATTATTACAAATACATCTGAATCTGACATTAAAGAATCCTTAAGAGGATCCGAAAATAATGTAGATGACGCAGCTGACATAATAATTGAAACCGTATTATAGGGGTTGAACTATGTTTAGGCCAGCAAGAATGCAAAAATTAAGCATAGTAACTTTAAATCAATACGCTAAACCAGTAGTGAATGTTCTCCATGAAAGGGGAGTTATTCAAATAGAAGATTTATCTGATGAAATTCAGGAAAACGAATATTACTCTGGCTTAGATGTATCAAAACAAGACCCAGTTGCTAGCAGAATTGCATCATTATCAATGAAATGTAACAATATTCTTGATACATTAAAATCTGCAGAGCAATCACAAAGTATGGTTGATGTTGTTAAAGGATTTATCAGTCCTAAAAAAATTAATTCAAAAGAAGTGGAAGATATTCCTTCTGAAGAATTAGCAGATAAGGCTGAAGAAATTATTAGTAAAGTTGATGCAGTTCTCAGTCCAATAGAGTCACGTATAAATGAAATTGGAACTGAAGAAACAAAATATAATGATTCTTTAAATGTTGCAACTCAATTAAAATCCTTTGATATAGATTTTGCATATTTACAAGATACAAAATATACAAAAGTAATATCTGGTAAATTACCTGCAGAACATTTAGCAGATGCAAAAAGTCAAATTGAAGAAATTAGTGAACAAGTAGCAATATTTGAAGGTTCAAAAACATCAAGTTCTGATGTTACATACATTCCACTAATAATTGTATGTGCAAATGAATTTGAAGAAAATATTTCTGGTGTACTTAGACGCTTAGAATTTGAAAAATTAGATGTATCTAACTTAAGTGGTAAATCTAATGAAATTATTGAAGCATCAAAAAGTAAACTAGATGAATGTAAAAATGAAAGAAAACAATGTTTAAAAGATATCAGAGAAGTTGGTCAACGTTCTAAAGAAACATTATTAGTATTAAATGAAGAATTAGAACTTGAAAAAGAACGAACTGAAATCTATTCATATTTTGGTGAAACTGGTACTACAAAGATGTTTAAAGCTTGGGTTGTCAAAGATGATGTTGAAGAAACTTTATCAATAATTGATGAACTTACAGATGGTCACAGTATTATTGAAGTAGAAGATCCTTCTGAAGAAGAAATTGATAATAATAAGGTACCTGTAAAACAACAAAACCCTGGTTTTGCAAAACCATATGAATTGTTAGTAACAATGTATTCTACACCAAATTATAGAGATATAGATCCTACTATTATAATGGCAATTTGTTTCCCATTCTTCTTCGGTTACTGTTTAACCGATGCATTTTATGGAATCATATTAGCAATAGTTGGATTCTTACTATACAGAGGTATAGGTAAAGTAAATAAAACATACAAATCCTTTGGAGTAATTCTCGTACAAATGGGATTGTGGACAGTACTATTAGGTCTACTGACTGGTGGATTTATAGGAGATTTCATACCTAGATTTATAATGGGTGATCCTAACTTAGCATTACCTACAGTAATTCCAGATATAAATGCATTTGCACATCCAGAAAATATCTTGATTTTAGCAATTATCATAGGTTTAATACACCTGAACATAGCATTTATCTTTGGTATAATCGATAATTACAAAAAACACAATATTAAGGAGTTATGTAGTGGACAACTATCTTGGATTATGATTGAACTTTCAATTGTAGCATATTTAGTTGCAGGTATGGTACCATTTGCAGTAGTATTCATAATTGCATTACTATTACTATTATATGGTTCAGGTCCAATGGGAGTTATGGACGTATTTGGTTTCCTTGGAGATATATTATCATACTCAAGATTATTAGCATTATGTCTATCCACTGGTGGTATAGGTATGACTGCAAACCTTTTAGGTCAATTATTAGCTGGTGCTGTACCATATGTAGGTATAGTATTAGGAGTTATTGTATTCTTAGGAGTTCACTTATTTAACATTGCATTCCAATCAATGGGAGCAGCTATACACTCTTTACGTTTACACTTCGTAGAGTTCTTTGGTAACTTCTACACAGGTGAAAGTGAAAGTTTCGAGCCATTTAAGGCAGAAAGAACATATACTAAAATTAAAAAATAAACAAAATTTAGTATACTTTATAAATAATATATAAAAAAAAATAAAATAAAATGTTTAATTGGAGGAAAATAACATGGCAGCAGAATTAGCATTAGGTTCAGCCTTAGCTGCAATTGGTGCAGGAGTAGCAGTAGGATTTGCAGCATTAGGTTCAGGTATCGGTCAAGGTATCGCATCTT
>NZ_MAIF01000047.1:0-6159 GCF_001729395.1 Methanosphaera sp. A6
AATCTATTAAATAATTATAATAATATATATTTATATTAATATAATATGAAAAAATTTTAGTAAAAAGTCATGTGATATGTTAGATACCTTTTTTCTAAATAAAAAAAATGTGAGGTTTTATTTTTGAAGATTATACAGACCCCAGTTCGATTTTATCCATTTATTGGTGGTGTTGAACAGTATGTTTATTATATTTCTAAACAATTAGCTATGTATGATAATTGTGAAGTTAAGGTAATCTGTGCTAAGCAACCAGAAAACACTCCAACTAACCAAATATATGATAACATATCAATTAAACGTCTTAAATATTATGGAAAGATTGCAAATACTAATATTACTCCAAGTCTTCCAAGAACACTTCTTAGTGAGAATTTTGATATTGTCCATACACACATTCCAACTCCATGGAGTAGTGATTGGAGTAATATAATTTCAAGAATTAAAAATAAACCACTTGTAGTAACATATCATAATGATATTATTGGAAATGGTTTTGCAAATACAATTGCAAATATTTACAATAAAACTGCACTTAAATTTCTATTAAATAAGGCAGATAAAATTATAATAACACAGGATAATTATATCAAATCAAAACACTTACAAAATTATAAAGATAAGATAACTACCATTCCAAATGGTGTTGATTCATCATTGTTTAAGCCTAATAATACTAAGCGACAAAAAAACCAAATATTTTTCCTAAGTGTTCTTGATAAATTTCATAAATATAAAGGTCTTGACTATCTTCTTGAAGCTTTAGTTTATGTTAAAAAAGAAATACCTACTGTTAAACTTGTTGTAGGTGGAAAAGGTGAACTTCTTGACTTTTACAAAGAAAAAACTCATAAATTAAAATTAGAAGATAATGTTGAATTTAAGGGATTTTTAAGTGATAGTGATGTAATTGAAAACTATGCCAATTCAGAACTATTCATACTACCATCCATATCATCACTTCAAGAGGGTTTTGGAATTGTAGTACTTGAGGCACTCTCATGTAAAACACCAGTTATTAGTACTGATATTGTTGGTGTTGCAGATGATGTTATTAAAACAAATAGTGGTATTATAATACCTCCAAAGGATACACAGGCACTAACCAATGCAATAATAAAAATACTTACAGATGATAATCTCAAACATAATATGGGTGAAAATGGACGAAAACTAATACAACAAAAATATGAATGGAGTGAGATTGCAAAGTCAATATATGAACTCTATGAGGAGTTATTATGAAAATATGTTATATTACAAATCTCTATCCACCACATGTTCTTGGTGGTGCAGAAATAGTTGTTAAAAAGATTGCTACACAAATGGCAAAAAAACATACAGTTATAATTATTACAACAAGTCCTGATAATAATCCTCATACAATAAAACAGGATTCTATTATAATATACCAATTAAATACCACTAAATTATATCCTGTTTATAAACAAACTGAAGCTTCTGGAGTTAAAAAACCATTATGGCACCTATTTGACCTATGGAATAACGATACATACAATAAAATAAGACAAATACTCATAGATGAAGATATTGACATAGTACATATAAATAACTTTAAGGGATTATCATTATCCTGTTTTAAAGCAGGAAGTGATCTTAATATTCCTATAGTATTTGAATCACATGATTTTTCATTAATATGTCCACGAGCTAATTTAATTAGGGGAAACAACACTTTATGCAAGAAAAGAAATTTTTGTTGTAATAGTTATGTGAATATTCAAAGAAAATTACTTGATAACCATGTGGATTTACTTATTTCTCCATCAAATTTCATGATTAATAAGTTTAAAGAAAATAATTTCTTTAGAAATACGTCTTCTGTTAAAATACCATTAGCTATTGAATGTAACACTAATAAAACAAGAAAAAGTTATGATACAATTGATATAACATATATTGGAACTCTTGGAAAACATAAGGGAGTACAAACACTTATTGAAGCATTTAAAAGTATTGAAAATAGAGATATTAAATTACACATCATAGGAAAGGGTTATGATGAAGAAGAATTTAGAAAATTAGCTGAAAGTGATGAGAGAATAGTATTTCATGGATTTGTAGATAATAGTAAGATACAACATTTCTATGAATTATCCAATGTGATTATTATACCATCTATTTGTTATGATAATTCTCCTCTTGTAATATATGAAAGTTTTAGTAATTATACACCAGTTATTGGAAGTAATATTGGAGGAATTCCAGAGTTAATAAAGGATGGCGTTAATGGTTATCTTTTTGAGCCTGGAAATATTTATGATTTAAAAGAAAAATTAGAAAAGATAATTAATAATAGAGAATTACTGGTAGATTTAGAAAATAATGCTGGAAAATCATTACCAGTTGATTCTATGAAGGTTATGATAGATAGTTTAATAAATGAGTATGATAAACTTTTAATTTAGGAATAGGTACTATGAATTTTAGAAATATATTTACATTAAATGATTGGAAATTTAGGGAATTTCTATTAGTAGTTGTTACTATTCAAGTTTTAATGTGGATTGTTGGTATAGTTTCCATAAATAAACATATTCCAATATTTGGAGATATTGTTACATTGTTATATCTTGGATTTATTCCAGGTATTATAATATTAAGGATTTTGAAACTACATGATCTTGGAAATACATTTACAACACTTCTTAGTGTGGGTTTGAGTGTTATATCAGTACTTCTTGTTGGCTTGTTTATGAATCAGATTTATCCACTACTTGGAATTACTCATCCTATTGAGAATATACCGTTACTTGTTACATTTACACTGTATAATATGGGTTTACTTGTAATTTCCTATTTTAAAGATAGGGATTATTCTCATGAAAGTAGTTCTAAGTTAAGTATGGATTTGATAACATCAAACCAGTTCCTATTTATCTGTCTATTACCGCTTATTGCAATTATTGGAGCATATACTCTACAGTATTATGGTAATAATCAGATACAAATAGGTCTTCTTCTTACAATATGTTTACTTGTAATTTTAATGGCTTGGGGACATTTGAAGAAGGAGTATTATCATCTGGCAATATTCAGTGTTGCAATATCCATACTATATTATAGTGTACTTATATCAAATCATATATGGGGTTATGATATCTTCTTTGAATACCAGTTTGCAACTTATGTTATTAAAAATGGTATTTGGGATTATACATGGCCACATGCATATAATGCAATGTTAAGTGTTGTAATGTATGCACCAATATACAATAAGTTATCAGGAATGACATTAACATGGATATTCAAGTTTATTTATCCATTTTTATTCTCACTAATAAGTATTGGTTTGTATAAGATATTTGAAGAACGTACTGGTAGTAAAGTAGCATTTTTAGCAGCATTTTTCTTTATTGCTTATAATGGATTTTCATATGGGTGGATGGTTCAAATGGCAAGACAGCAGATTGCTGAAATATTTCTAGTGCTTCTTGTATGGTTAATGGTTGATAGAAAAATACCTCAGAATAAACGTAAGATTTTATATTTACTCTTTGGAATTGGGTTGATACTCTCACATTATAGTGTAACATACCTATTTATGTTTGTATTACTTGCAACCATAATAACTCTAACAATTCTTAGTAGTAGTTTTGGAAATATTATAAATACAATCTTATTGAAAATGGGATTTGAGAAGAAATACTTTGGTAAATATCTTAAAATAGAAAATCAAACTATAAGTCTTCCTTTATCCTTGTTTTTCATAGGATTTATCATAATATATTATTCTCTTACTGCTGATAGTAAGCCTATAGCATCGTTATTTGATGCATTGAGCATAGTGTCAAAAAATGTGAATTCATTACTTACAAAGGGCGTTATTAATCCATTATCCATAACAATAGTAATTGGCGTTGGAATTATTCTACTTGTAATATGTTATAAGATATTTAAGAGAATTTCCCGTGATGTTGATATTAATAATGTTACACAACACCCAATAATTAAGGATACTATTATGAAAGTAAAGAATATGTCCTTAAAACGTAAATACATGTTAATGGTACTTGTTACAATTATTACAATAGTACATATCTGGTGGCCTTTTAAGTACATGGATATTGTAAGTATTAATGCTCAACGTGTAATTCATTTATCTGTTTACTTCATAATTGTTGGATTTGTAATGAATATAATCAGGCCTAAATATTTACATTTCACAAAGGAATATAATACATTTGCATTATTTAACTTAGTAATACTTGCATGTGGATTATTCATACCTGCATTTAGGGATCAATTAAGTCTACAAAGAATATATGAGGTTACATTTGTAGTACTAGCACCATTTTGTGTAATTGGACTGTATTATATTTGTAGTGCTACAATAAGTTTAATAAAATCCACAAGCTTTAAAGAGAAAAATAGAAGTATAATGAAGGTTATTGGTATTTTCATGGTGTTGTTTTTCATACTCAATACTGGATTAATTGATCTTGAATTAGGACAAAGTTCAACACTACCACTTGATAATACAATTGATGCTCCACTATTTAGTCAAGGAGAGTATGCTGGAGTTGCATGGTTTAAACAGTACTATTCAAATGAGGGAAATGACACACTATTTTCTGATGCTTTTAGTAATATTCTTCTCTACTGGCTAAATGATATACATACAACAAATCCTAAAAACACGACAGATATGGAACCTGGAAGCTATATGTTCCTACGTTCAAATAATATTGGTCATAAAAGTTTCTTATATGGAGCTGGAAACTACATACCAATTACTGAAGGAATAGAAAAATCTAACAAGATTTATGATAATGGAGATTCACAGTTATATAAACGTGTAATAGTATAGAAAGAGTGGTATCATTATGGAAAAAACAAAAATATTATTTACTCATAATACTGCAATGTGGTATAGATTACCATTTTTCAAGCAACTTGCTAAAATCTATGATTTAGACTTGGTATTTACACATATAAATGTTATAAGTGATGTTTATGAGAGCGATATTTCAAGTAAAATAAAGGGACTTGAAGATGTTGATTATACAATTCTAGATAATAGTCATGGATTTGCAAGAGGACTTATAAAAAAAGCATTTGCAGATTATGATATTTTAATTGGAGGAAGTTGGGATACACCCCAAGAACTAATAGAAACAATCATATTATTCACAATTACACAAATAAGGAAAAAACCATTTATAATATGGAGAGAAGACTGGGATTGGCCAAAAAAGAAAAATCTAAAAGAAAAGATTTTAGAAAGAATAATAAAATTTCTATCAAACAATACAAGTGCAATACTTGTTCCAGGATCACTACACAAATCATACTTTCAAAATAAAATCAAAGTAAAACCAGAAAAAATCTTTATAATGCCAAATGTAAGTAACATCACAGGATTCAAAAAGAAAGCTCTTCCCACAAATAAAAAGAAAATATTATATGTTGGAAGACTCATACCACGAAAGGGAGTTAAATATCTTCTTGAAGCATATGAACAATTGAATATTAGTGATACTGAACTTATCATTATAGGTACAGGTCCTGATGAAGAAAAATTAAAGGAATATGTTAAGAAAAATAACATGAAAAACGTTGTATTTACTGGTAAAATTGAAAATAATCAATTAAAGAAGTATTATAATGAAAGTTGTTTAGTTGTAATACCTTCTATTAATGAAGGTATGGGTGATCCTTGGGTATTTGTATTGAATGAAGCAATGTACTATGAAAATCCAATTATTGCTACTGATGCTGTTGGAGCAGCACCTGATATGATAAAAGACAATGGATTTATTGTTGAAGAAAAAAACAGCACCCAACTTAAAGAAGCTATGCTTAAAATATTATCTGATGATAAATTACAGGATATGATGAGTAAAAAATCTCGTAAAATAATCTGTGAAAAGTTTCAATACTCCAACATGGTTGATGGATTTAACAGAGCCATTAGTTATGTTAAAAAATAACCTCCCCCTACTTTTATAGAAAATATAAACAAGATACTAAACCATCATATTTTGTTTACAATTCTATATATCTTAATAGATATGAACATATCTTGAATTAATTAATGATACCTCCAAAAAAAAATAATACTAAAACCACAACATTATAGAAGTATTTAATTAACTAAAAATCATTTTTCTAATTATTATTTCTAGAAAAAATAAT
>NZ_MAIF01000048.1:0-6587 GCF_001729395.1 Methanosphaera sp. A6
AACAACTGTTGCATAAAACCCATCTATAGTCACATAATTACCATTTCCATGTATAATATTATTTATAAATAATGGTGAATCATTATATGGTATTTTTTGTATTATTTTATTATTTGATGTTTTTGGTTGTCTATTATATTTATAATAGATTCCAAGAGGCGTTAGTAGTAGTATTATAGATAATACACAAGTTATGTATGTTACCATATAATTATAATTCAAATTATCCTCATATTTTTCTTGATTATCTTCTATAGAATTTTTTGCATCTATATTTACTACGTTTGCATTTATTGTTGTGTTAAATTGTGATTTAGGTATTATTAGAATCTGTTGTGCTGTTTTATTTGCTTCAATACTTCTAAATCTTGTTTGTAAAGTGTTATGTGTAATCCATATGTTACTTGAGACATAATATGATGGATTTGTCCAGAATTCTACATTTTCATGATTCTTTGGTAATTGAATGTAAGTTGTCATTCTTACAACACCACTATCCATATCCCATGCATCATATTTAAATTCTGCAACATCATTATACATTGTTATGGCCCTTGTTTTTTTATAATGATAGATTACATTAGCACTTTGATTAACAACAGGCTTTGTTTTTTCAGCATCAGAATATAATGATACATGAATTTGAACACCATTTGATGTATTTGATATGTTGTAGTTATTATAAAATCCTGGTGTTTCAATAGAAATATTAGATATTTCCTGATTATCATCTAATTGAATATTTCTATAGATATTAGGATGTAATCTGAGAGTATAATTAAAATCCTCAGTTATATTTACACATCCATCCTCTTGTATTGAAACTATTTTTTTTACAAAAACATTATCTTTATCATCATTTGCTGATGAAAATGAAAGTAACATTAAAATAAAAAATATTATTGTGAGTATTTTTAATGCTGTGACTGTTTTTTTATTCATAAAATCACCAAAACAAACACTTTTTTAGTTAATAATAATAGTATATAATTAAAAATTAATTAAATTTAAGTGAAAATAAAAAAATAAAAATAAAAAAAGTTTAAATAAATTAGAATTTTACTTTTGGTGTTGCCCTAGTACCTTCTTGAGCTTCAAAGAATTCTGATTCTTCAAAGTGGAATAATTTTGCTATAATATTACTAGGGAATTGTTCACATAAATTATTATATTTAAGAACTGTATCATTATAGAATTGTCTTGCATATGATATTTTATCTTCAGTATCTGACAATTCTTCTTGTAGCTCTAAGAAATTCTTATTAGCCTTTAATTCAGGATATGCTTCTGCTACTGCAAATAATGATTTAAGTGCACCAGTTAACATGTTATCAGCTTCAGCAACTTCTTTTACAGATGTTGCATTTGCCATGTTTGCTCTTGCCTTAGTTACTTCTTCAAATGTACTTTTTTCATGACCTGCATATCCTTTTACAGTTTCTACTATATTAGGTATTAAATCATTACGTCTTTGAAGTTGTACATCAATTTGACTCCATGAATTTTTAACTTTATTACGACCATTTACTAAGTCATTATAGAATTTCACTACTAAAGCTAATACTATTATAATTAACAAAATTACAATTATCAATAGCCAATCCATACCATAACCTCCCTTAACATTACTTATTAACCAATGATAAAACATTATTAATAGATTAATATTTTATTTCTAAGAATTAATATAAAAAGTTTCTTTAATAAAAAAGATTAAAGTAGTTTATAATAAAAAAAGGAGAAATAGCATATGAGTACTTTTCAAGATTTACAGCTTTTATCAGATGCAGCATATTATGATAGATGTAACTATGTTAATTATAATGTAGATAACATTCTCAAAGAAACTGATAAACTTAAAGATGGAATATACCATGCAAAGGCGGGAAATAGAGAAGTACCTTTATTTAAAATATTAATGACCAATCAATGTAATAATGATTGTGCATACTGTACCAACTGTATGAAACATAAGTACCAAAGAGCCCATATTGGTCCTGATGCTCTTGCACGTATATATATGCAGTATTATGAGAATAATATTGTTGAAGGCATATTTTTAAGTTCTGGAATTATAAAAGATGCTGATAGAACTATGGAAGAGATGAATCATGCAGCATATCTTCTTAGAAATAAATACTCCTATAAGGGTTATATTCATCTTAAAGTAATTCCTGGAGCAAGTAAAGATCATATAAAACATGCAATGCAACTAGCAGACAGAGTAAGTATCAACATTGAAGCTGCTACAAAGGATGGATTAAGTGATTTATCAAGTACAAAAAACTACGATAAAGACATACTCAAACGCTTAGATTGGATTGATAGACTCCATAAAAAAAATCATAGTCTGGCAAGTAGTGGACATACAACCCAGATTATTGTTGGTGCTAACGAAGAAAATGATGAAGATATATTAAATAGAATAGATTATCTTAAAAAGAAATACAACGTTCTTTATAACTATTTCAGTAGTTTTAGACCAATAAAGGGAACACCTCTTGAAAATCATGAAGCATGTGATAATAAACGAACAGGAAGATTATATCAAATGGAATATCTTTTTTCAAAGTATAATTTTACAAAAAAAGATATTGTTTTAGATGATAATGGATTTTTAGATTTAAATAACGATCCAAAATACAATATTGCATTAGAAAATATGGATAAATACCCCCTTGATGTAAATACTGCTAAATACAAAGAATTAATTAAAGTTCCAGGTATTGGATTAAAATCAGCACGACGTATAACCCATCTTCAAAAAATAGGACGTAAAATAAATAATTTAAAACAGTTACAAGAGCTTGGTGTCAATATTAACCAATGTAAAATATTTGTTAAAGTTGGTGGCTCATATCAAAGTACACTACTATAAAAAAAGATAATACAAGTAACAATCTATGTTACTCTCCAGTATAAGTTTTAATCTAAAAAAAACTTATGGGATATAATTATGTTAAATTTTTTAGATTATAAATCTTCAAAAATATCCCAAATTTCAGGATATTTCTTAGCTATAGCTTCTTCTAATATATATGAAGCTTCACTACTAATACTAAATTCAGGTGTTGTTTTCTTAAGATATCTTAAACATGCAGCAGATTTAGCAGACCATAAACTTATTCTTGGATTTTTTTCTATTTCATCCTTAATTTCTTGAATTTTTTCATCAGATAATGCATAATTATTATTATTTTCATTCTCAGATTTAACATTCTTCTTTTGTTTTTTTGTAGTTTCAGGTTTTTGTATTAGAGCATCTAATCCTCTTCCCAATGCATTATCACTCATTAGATTCACCTTCTAATTTAATTAATTCTTCAGCTAGTTTCATATAAGATTTAGTTCCATTACACTCTGGATCATATGTGATACATGGTTGTCCATGACTTGGTGCTTCAGCTAATTTTACATTACGTGGTATTTTTTCTTTAAAAATGTATTCAGTATCTTTAAAGAATGTTTTAACATTATCAACCACGTCCCTAGCCAATCTAGTTCTAGGATCATATAATGTAATTAATATACCTTTAATAGGACATGGATTATTTAATCTAGATTCTACTAAATTAATAGTTTTAAGTAAATCAGCCATTCCTTCCAATGCATAAAATTCTGATTGAATTGGAATAATAACACTATCAGTTGCTACTAATGCATTTAATGTTAGTATACTTAGTGATGGTGGAGCATCGATAAATACATAATCAAACATATTACATTTATCTTCTATTTTTTCATTTAAAATATAATGATAACCTATCTCTTTAGTTAGTTCCATTTCTGCCCCACTTAAGGATATGTTACTTGGAATAACATATAAATTAGGAGTTGATGTCTCCATAATTGCCTCATCAAATGAACATTTACCTAGAAGCAAAGCATAAGTTGATGTTTCAATTTCACTCTTATTTATTCCCAAACTTGTTGTTGCATTACCCTGAGGATCTATATCAATTACCAACACTTTTCTACCTAGTTGAGCCAGTGCTGCTCCAAGATTTACTGCAGTTGTTGTTTTTCCACAACCACCTTTTTGATTTAATATTGTTATAATTTCACTCATATACTAACTCCTAAAAGAATTAATTACATCTTTTTTTCTATAATAATATTTATATAACAACATACTATTTATAAGTTTTAAAAGTAAAAGTTATAACTTAATAAATAAAAAGTTATACTTAAAATAGCTATTTGCACTTAATTATACAAAAAAGTTATTGAAAGACTAAAAAAGAAAAAAAGAAAAAAAATACTTATATAACTTCAACAGTAGCATTTAATTCACTTTCATAGAAGTTTGATGAACCAGAATAGAGAAGTGTTAATTTAAATACTGAACCTGATTTAGCATTTTTAGGAATTGTATATTTAAATATTGCCTTGTTATCTTTAATAGGAGCAGTTAATGTTTTATTATTAATCTGATATAATTTATCATTAACTTTCAAACTTATATTACCACTTGAAGCAATATTTCCTGTTACTAATCCATTTACTGAAACTGCTAAGTATAACACTTCACCTGGACCTACAAATTCAAATGAAGGATCAAAATACGGATGATATTGATCATAGGGTATGAATGATATTACTGATTGTTGTTTTTTAATTGTAAGGGTTTTATTTAATTCATATCTTGCATATTTATCATCTTGTACATGTATATATTGTAACTTATAGTCTTTTACAGAATAATTTGGTATTACAAAACTATTCTCAAATTTTCCATTTACTATAGGACAAGATAAAGGTGCATTCCAACCCATCACTGTTTTACCATTTATTTTAATTATAATACTACCATTATTTAAAGGATGTCCAAATTCATCTTTTACTGTTCCTTTAACAGAAACTCCTCCTCCAGCATAACAGGTTATGTCACTGGCATTGATTATGACTTTTGTTAATGGATCTTCTTTGTTAGTTATTGATAAAATCCTATTTGCTTCTGAACGGTCATATAAACCTATAAGACCATATGCAAATGTTAATTCATAATTTTTAAGTCCCATATTATGTATTACTTTTTTAAATTCAAAAGTTCCATTTATTACAGGTACAAACTCCACTGTATTACCATTTAATTTATATAAAATATTACCGCCATTTACAAGTTTCTGGTTACTGTCTACAACCTTTCCAGTCATAGTTAATAAGCCACCATTATATGTTTCATAATCATCCACTAGTATTGTGGTTGATTTCATTTTTTCATCATTATTTATGATTAATGTTTTATTTAATTCATATCTATCATATTTATCATTTGCAACATAAACATATTGTAAGTTATATTTTTTAGCCTCATAATTAGGAATAGTATATGTGTAATTAATTTTATTATTTGTAATATTACTTATGAGATGTGTTTTACCATTTAATTTAATTACAATTTTACCATAAGGTACTACTTTATTATGTTCATCAAGAACATAACCATTGACATTTACTTTATCACCAGGATGAGCTGCAATATTACCTGCAACAATTTTAACATTGACTAGTTTATTAGGAAGAGTTAATGTTTTATTTAATTCATATCTGGCATATTTACTATTTTGAAGATAAACATACTGTAACTTGTATACTCCTTTATTCCAATTAGGAATACGGTATGTGCAATTAAATTTATTATCTTCAATAATACATGAAGTATAAGTGTTACCATTTATTTTAATAAATAATTTACCAGTAGATACTATGCGATTATATTCATCAACAACATAACCATTAAATGTTACATTATCACCAGGATAAGCTGAAACACTATTTGCAACAACACGAACATTGAATAATTTATTAGTAATATTTAATGTTTTATTTAATTCATATCTAGCATATTTACTATTTTGAAGATAAACATACTGTAACTTGTATACTCCTGTCTTTAAATTAGGAATACGGTATGTGCAATTGAATTTATTATCTTCAATAATACATGAAGTATAAGTTTTACCATTGATTTTAATAAATAATTTACCAACAGGTACAGTTTTATTAAATTCATCAACAACATAACCATTAAATGTTACATTATCACCAGGATGAACTGTAATACTATTTGCAACAACACGAACATTGAATAATTTATTAGTAATATTTAATGTTTTATTTAATTCATATCTATCATATTTACTATTTTGAAGATAAACATACTGTAACTTATATATTCCAGCATTTAAATTAGGAATACGGTATGTGCAATTGAATTTATTATCTTTAATAATACATGAAGTATATGTGTCACCATTTATTTTTATAAATAATTTACCAGTAGATACTGTTTTATTATGTTCATCAACAACATAACCACTGATATTTACATTATTACCAGGATGAGTAGTAATATCACCTGCAACAACCCTTACTTTGGTTAAATTATTTGTATTTTCAGATTGTTTTAATGATTTATCTTTCACTGATGTATTTACGTTTTTAGAATTAATTGAATTTTCTTTATTAGAATCATTTTTTAAAGTAGTTTGTTTAGAGTTGATATTATTTTGTTTTGTTGTATTTGTTTTAATAGAATTAGTTTCATCATATGTTTTATCTGATTTTTTAGTGTTATTTACTTT
>NZ_MAIF01000049.1:0-10454 GCF_001729395.1 Methanosphaera sp. A6
AGTATTAATTTTTTTTTAAATAATAAAAAAAGAAAAAGAATAAATATTCTAATAAAACCACTATTTTTTTGAAGAAAAAATTTCTTTTATTAGTTATCTAACTTCATTCTAACAATTGGTTTTGCTAAATGACGTCTGGCTTCTGTTGGAACTTCATAGAATCCAATATCAAGATCACGTGGAATACTTTTTCTAATTTTTTTACCATCCCTTAATCTCCTACTACATTTTGGACATTTAAAACCCTTATCTTTACCAGCAGATTTCATTCTTTTTCCACAGACACATATTGGATTTGAATATTCATATTGTGGTGCAATTTCATTTAATTTGAATTTTTCAATATTAAATGTATGATTATCATTTAATCCACCATATATTGTTAATTTATCACCAACACACAAGTTTCTAACAATATCTCTAAATGATTTTGTAGGTTCAAATGCTGCACATTCCATAATGTCTGTATTGTCACTAACTTTGAAAAAAACATGCCCTCCCTCTATATCATAGGGTTTTTCTACAACCTCACAACTAAAACAGTAACATCCCGTATTTACCATGTCTTTAATTTTTACTCCATGTTGTATATGCATATCAGTATGTTGATTTGTTCTAAAGATACAATAATCTTCTATTTGTTCATATGATTTCACAATATTATGTGCCTCTTCTACTATAGAGGGTGTATTTCCTCTTATACCATATAATACTGGACATGGAGTATGAGGCTCTATTGCGGCATAATTTCCTTCTATATCGATATTATCAAATGTTTCAGGATATGTTTTTTCATTCATTAAAAAAATACTTTCTTCATCTAATTGTCTTTTTGTACCATAATTTTCAGGAATACGATATGCTAAACACTCAAAGGTCTCATCATTTAATTCAATACCAATAGCTGCAATAGCACCAATAATACCTCTACCTTTTTTAAATTTATGTACCCTTGCACCTATACTATGTGCAAATTCTTCAGCATAATCTATAGTATATATTGAATATATTGCATTTATTGCATAGTCTCGCATGGCTTGTGTTATTTCACCTTCATAAAATACAACACCAGGATTTGTATTAACTCCATCAAACATTGCATATTTTTCAACATAATCCAGTACAATTTTTTCAACTAATTCCACATCACTTCGTGATTCTAATTCCAATACAAATGATAAAGCTCCATTTCCCCTTGTTTTATACCTTGCAAATGGATTTAATCTAATTAATCTTGGAAAATCCATTGGTTTTATATTATATTCTTCTAATTTTTTAAGTATTATACAAGTTAAATAAGTTGTACACATTCCTTCTGCTGAGTCAGTATCATCTATTCCAACATGTAACTTTATTAATTTCTGTGAATTCAAAGTATTACTTCTCCCATAAAATATTGTTATTTACTATTATAATATTTTATAAGAAAAAATATATATTATATATTATGAAAATGGACAGTTCTACAATTACACGTAAAAATATATTAGATGATGTTACAAGTCTACTTACATCGTTTGGTTTTAAAACTTCAAATATCTATGACAGAAACTGTTTTGATTTACTAGCTAGAAAAAAAGACATACTCATAATACTAAAGATACTTGTTAATATAGATAGCTTAACACCAACACAAGCAGAAGAATTATCTAAAATCTCTGGAACTTTTCTTGCAAGTCCAATAATAATTGGATATAAATCTAAACATAACTACTTAGAAGAAGATATTGTATACGAACGTCATGAAATTCCAGTAATATCACCACAAACATTATGTAATATTATTGTTAATGATATTCATCCAGAAATATTTGCAAAAAGAGGTGGATATTATGTTAAAATCAATGGTAATTTACTTAAAAATTTACGTGAAAAAAATAATTTATCACTGAAAGAACTTGCAGATATAAGTCATGTTTCTAGAGAAACAATTTATAAATATGAGAAAGGAAATTCACAGACATATCCTGAAACTGCAATGATGCTAGAACAAGTATTAAACAGTCCAATTACAGAATCAATTAATTTACTAGAAACAAACAATACAAAAACCACAACACTTGATAAGAAAATTCAAGAACCAATAGAATTAATTAAATTAGGTTATGATATAAAATCATCAAATAAAGCTCCTTTTGATGCAATATCTGAAAGACAAGAAGAAACAGAAGAAGTAAGACAATTAAAAGAAAAACTTGAAAGTAAATTAGATGAAATTGAAAAAATCAGGGCAGAAATCAATAAAAAAACTAAACATCATAATCTATTAATTACTAATATGGAACGTAATCGTAGTGATAATACATTGAATAAAATAGCAAATTGTACTGAGGATATTTCTCTAATTACAGGACATGATGCATTATTTGTTCTTGAACATAAAAAAGATAAAGAATTTATCAAAAAAATACCTGCCATATATACATGGGAACTTAAAAATATGGACAATATGGAAGAATTATTAAAACTAATAAAAGAAAGAAAAGAAGAAGCTAATGATTCATAATTTGAATTTATTAATAATTCCAAGTGTTTCTTCTGCTTCACTTTCCTTTGCTAAACCAACACATACACAATCTACATAATCAATATTTTTTATAAAATCATAGGCTTCTTGTGGCTTCAATATACCTGTTGCTAGTGTTCTATTTACTATGATCTTTTTACCTATTTTTTCTACTGAAAAGGAAATTTTATCTTTATTTTCTTTATTTAAGAAATTACAATCCATCATATACCCATAAAAATTCAATGGAAACATAATTACATCGAAATATTCACATAAATTAGATTCACTTATAAGTGGTAAATTTTTAAATGGTGTTCTTGTTTCTATTGCTGGAATATATCCCCTATTTTTTATTTCTTTTAAATACTTTATAATATATTCAAAATCACCTTCATCAATTTTTTTATCAACAAAACTTCCATCTAAAATAACCGTAGTTGTATTGAAGTTATCAAAAACATTTAAATCCCCATTAAATGTATTAAAATTAGTCATTCCAATTACAGACCAAGTACATCCCATATTTTCAGATATTTCTAATGCTTTTTTAATATCATCAGTCACATTAAAAAGAAATTGATTAACACCTAATTGATATGATTTATTTAATATTTTAGCTATATTTTCAGGTTGATTTTTAAAATCTAGTTCATATAATCGTGTTCTATGACCAAATTGTGGACTGAAAATAAATGGTGAACTACCTAATATTACCTCACTATATGTCATTGTTAATAACCTCGTATTCTTAATTAATTATTTTATATAATAATATATAATTATCATTATAAAAAAATAAAGAAAAAAAGTATCAACTATTAAAAAAATTAAAATTAAGAATTAATATGATATTTTAATTAAAAAACTCAAAATATTCCTAATCACCTTATTGATTCATCCCATTGAAAATAAAATCATAAATAACACTTAAAATACCACCATAGTTATATTATTCATTTTTAAAGAAAGTAAATACAAATACTATTATGAAAGTTAGAATAAATATAAAAAGATACTGTTTCTAAAAATTTCTAAAAAGAAAAATATCATGTATTTATAATAAAAAAAACATAAATTAAATATAATATTGAACTAATATTTTGCAATATAATGTTAAAATACAATATTAATTTTATAAATGGAATGGATTTTCCAAAATTCAAGTATAATATAAATAAAGGAGATCAAAAATGCCAAAAGTATTAGTAGCTGATAAGATTAATGAAAAAGGTGTTGAAGTATTAGAAGGATCTGCTGAAATAGTAAACAATCCTAAAATAACACCAGAAGAACTATTAAAAACAATTGATCAATATGATGGAATAATTGTAAGAAGTAGAACAAAAATGACAAAAGAAGTCATTGAAAATGCTAAAAACTTAAAAATTATTGCAAGAGCAGGAGTTGGAGTAGATAATATAGATGTTCAAGCTGCAACAGACCATGGAATTCTTGTAGTAAATGCTCCTCAATCTACATCCATCACAGTAGCAGAACATGCAATGGGTTTAATGCTCTCATTAAGTAGAAAAATAGCTATAGCTGATGCTTCTGTAAAAGCAGGCAAATGGGAAAAAAGTAAATTCATGGGTATGGAATTAAGAAACAAAACTCTTGGTGTAATTGGTATGGGTAGAATCGGAAGTCAAGTTGTAAAAAGAGCAAAAGCTTTCGAAATGGATGTTATTGTATATGATCCATACATAACAGAAGACGTTGCAAAAGAATTAGGTGTTGAAATAACAACATTAGACTATCTTGTTGAAAATGCAGATGTAATGACAATACACGTTCCATTAACACCTGAAACAAAAGGTTTAATATCCAAACCAGAATTAACAAAAATGAAAGATCATGCAATTCTATTAAACTGTGCTAGAGGTGGAATAATCAATGAAGCAGATCTTTATGAAGTATTAAAAGAAAGACCTGAATTAAAAGCAGGACTTGATGTGTATGAAAATGAACCTCTAGAAAACAGTCCTCTTGTAACATTAGATAATGTTGTATTAACACCACATATTGCTGCATCTACCAAAGAAGCTCAACGTGATGCTGCAATCATAGTTGCAAAAGAAGTTAAAGAAGTAATCAACGGAAACATACCAAACAACGTATTGAACATGCCGGTTGTTGATAATGAAACCTTTCAAACCCTCAAACCTTACTTCCAATTAACTGAAAAATTAGGACAAATACTAGTTCAAACTACAACCTCTAACATATCAGAATTAAACATAGTATATAGTGGTGAAATCTCTGGTAAAGCTAAAGAACCACTAACAAGAGAATTATTAAAAGAATTCTTAAACCCTATCTTAACAGAACCTGTTAACTCTGTAAATGCTAAAGCTGTTGCAAAAGAAAGAGGTATAAAAATTACTGAAGGAGAAACAGAAGATAGTGGAAAATATGATGCAACAATAAAAATTGATGTATTCTATGATAATGCTGAAATGAAAATAGAAGGTGTTGTTGAAAATAATGAAGCTAAAATTATTTCCATAGATGATTATGATGTAAGATTAACTCTTGAAGGTAAAATGGCTATCATTAAATATGTAGATCTTCCAGGCACTATTGGAAAAATTGGTAAAATATTAGGTGATTATAAAATCAATATTGCAGAAATGCAAGTAGGAAGACAAACTGAAGGTGGAGAAGCTATAATGGTTCTTAAAGTAGACCAAGAAATAACTGAAGAAGTAGTTTCAAAACTCGAAGATGATAATGATATTGACTTTGTAAAACCAGTAAAATTATAATATTTTACTAAATCCTTTATCTTTTTTTATAAGAATATTTCAAAAAAAATTAAAAAGAGAATAGAATACTTATTTATTTAATTCTCGTAAACGTTTATTTTCTTTTTCTAATCTTGCTATATCTGATTCCATTTCTTTAATTTCTTTTTCTATTTCATCAGATGATTTTGATACGTCATTTACTTTAGCTTCTATTATATTTTCAGGAGATTTTATAACATTTAATATAATTTCATCTATAGAATCACCAGGTGTTCTATCAGTACGAATATCTACTTCCACCTCATCTCCTGGTTCATACTCTGGAGGTAGTGGTAATTCTTGATTAATTATTTCACCATCTACTTCTAGTTGTATATTTATTGTGTGTGGTTTATTAATTACTGGTTCTTCTTCATTTTTTAGGTTAATATTATCTGTAGTAGTTATTTTATTTTCTTGTTTCATCATATCATCCTCATTTTCAAGTTTTTTTAATTCTTGTAATAATTCTTCATCAAATATTTCATCTTCAATAGCTAAATCACTTAATTTTTTAATATCTACTTCATTACCAAAGTCTTTTATAGTAAATGTCATTGGAGTTCCAAAGGCATCATATGCTTGTATTGTAGCCTGAGAATATGGTCTACATATGATCATATGGAAATAACCATTTTTTCCAAAAAATGATAAATCTGCATTTGATGGTTGATTACTTGGTCCTGGATGACTATGTACTGATCCTACTGCATTAACTGTCATGGGCATCATAAATACTTGCATTACTGCACTTGTATCAGAAGCTTCAAAGGGTAGAAAAATTAAACCAGTTATTTTTAAAATAGAATTTTCTATATCTCCAGAAAGTAGAGCTACAAATTCTTTTGGGTCTGCATTAATTGCTATTTTAATTATTTCTTCAACTACTTTCTCATCTATCCAAACTTCTTCAATCTTTTTATTATTACCTAATAATTTAGATAGTGTCTTGTTAAAATCCATATTTGCCTCCCTTTTTAAATAAAGTCTAAAAATATCTTATTCAACATTTACTTGAATAAGGATATATTTTTATCTACATATACTTTATTTCTAAAGTATAAAGTTTTTTTCTTTAATTTTGGATTATATCCTTCTTTTTCTTCTTTAATTTTATAGATTGCCACACCTCTTTTTTGCCATGTTGGTACGTGTGCAATATTTATTCCATGATTAAATAATAATTCATGAATATTGGATTTGTTGAGTTTATATAATATTTTAGCAGTTTTTTCAGGTTTATTTTCTTTATTTAATACGTATTGTGCATATGAATTTAAACAATTACGCCAAGATTCATCTTGTCTCCATTTAAAATAGTTTTTAATATTTTTAGAAGTAATTATAATTCTTGAATCAAAAGATGCTGGTTTCAATGTAGTTATATCCACATCAAATTGATCTTTACTAATAAATAAGTGTTTCATAAATGAACTAGATACATATGAACATATAACTGAGTCAATCTTCTCAACACGTCCATTAAAGGGGATTTGTTCAAGAAGTATATTTATTTCATCAGAAAAAGTATAAATATATTTTGTATTAAATTCTCCTAAAACATCCTTTGACACTTCAATAAAAAGATTTCGTAAACGTTTATCAAAGGGTTTTTTTAAACCTAATTGTTTTGTATATTTAGAAAAAGAACGACCATCAATTCGTATTATAATTGGTAAATCTGGAACTATTTTTAGTTGTGAGAATTGTTCATATTCCTTCAATAAAATCACCATAAGTGTTTAAAAAAAAGATTAAAGAAATGGTAAAAACATTAACATTTGATTATAAAACATTATGATCCTATTTGAATAGTTTTAGATAATTTATTTAATAAACATGCTGCTGAGAATGCAGCTAGCATACTTGTTTTAGGATTATCTGGACTACTTACATTAGCAGTTCTTGTTATTAATTCACCAAAAGATCCTTTAAGATGAATTTCATGTGTATTTTTGTCAATTTTTGGATCTGCTATTATTTTAACATCAACATCAATACCTGATGCTAAACTTAATGTTGAGGATACATTGATATTTTTTGGGAATTTGTTAACAGCCTCTGAAGCTTTTCCCTCAAATAATACTTTTTCTTCATTACCCTCCAAAGTCATACCTAATGAAACTGGTGGTTTTCTAGTAGTTAAAGATATTGATTCAATTTCACCCATAGTTGATGCTTTAACCGTATCTATTCCTGTAATTGCACCTGTTGGTAAATATATTTTAACATTAGATTCATCAGCCAAACGTTCTAAATGATTTTTAAATTCAGAATCCATTAGAGCTCCAACACTCATTATTATTACATTAACACCATTTTCTAATATTTTTGGAACTGAGTTACGTACTGCAGACTGTGCTGCTGCTTCTAATATTAAATCTGATCTTTCAATTAACTCTTCGATTGTATCAACTACTTCTGCATCAACCTTTTTTGCTAAATTAATCGCATTATTTCTGTTTATATCATAGAAATATGATAGTTTAACATTTAATTTTCCATTTAGTTGAAAGTTTGTTAATGTATTTGCAATAGATCCACAACCCATAATACCTATTTTCATTAAAAAATTACTCCCTTATTAATTTAATTTTTTTGCATAGGCTTAGTGATTGGGGATTTTTTACGTTGTGGTACTGCTTTTTTCTTTTGTTGAGCAGCTTGATATTGAACAAATTTTTCTTGATCTATTATTATAATATCACCTACTGCTGAAACTATTTCATATGGAATATCAATAATTCCTTCAGTTTTTACAGGACCTACTTCTTCATCAGGTACAAGTCTCATTGAGTTTCTTAAAACATCTCTTAAACCAACATTTTTATTGTCTTCTGTTAATGCTTTTGTTTTAAAAAAGGATATTCTACCTTTTTTAATGTTTAATACCACTTCTGTTACTTTTCCTACGTATTTTCCTTCTGTATTATAAATATTTAAATTGTAAAATGTAGATAAATTTACCATTATTTTCACCAAATGTTTTGTTTTAATGTATTAATGAGATATTCTTCTTTATTAGCAATAATGTAATATATTTCTTTTTTATTAATTATAAAAAAAGAATAATTTTTGATGATTAAGTATATGTTTAGCATAATATATAAAAATAACCTTAAAATATGAAAATATTCTCCATTTAAAAGACTATATGTATGAAAACAATATAATTAAAAAAAATGAAATATATATAATTATATTGAATTAATAAACAAAGATAGAAATTTGGGTGATTAAAATTTGGGATACAAGTAACGATTATAGATTAAAAGTAGCTGAAAAAGCAATAGAAGATTTTATTAGAGTAGTTGAAGGTTCTAATCTAAGAGGTTCATGGAATAAGAAGAAAGTTAGATTAATTGCTAAGGATATGAATCCAGATATTCAAACATTATATTATTCATATATTTCTCCAGATCAACTTGCAAAAACACCACAGGTGAATAATCTTTTAAAGAGTGTTGATGAAATTATTGAAAATCTTGGTGGAGAAAATTATTCTAAAAAATTTTTATCTGAATTAAATAGAGAAGAACGTGAAAAACTTGAATTACCCCTATCAAAGATGAAATTTTTCTTCAATACAATACGCGGACTTCCTGCTAGATTAATGCTTGGAGAAATTGATGATCCTATTATTGGTGTTGATATTCAAGTTGGTGAATTAGTAAGTGTTAGTAAACATCCAAAAACAGATACATTAATGGTTTGTAATGTAAATCTAGGTAAACGTGCAATTACTGTAATTACCAATGATTTATCTGTTAAAGATAATGATCATGTTGCTGTTTCTTTATTACCACCTAGTGCATTTATGGGAATTAGTAGTGAAGGTATGTTTTTAGGGGCTGGAGAAGGTATTTTAAAAGATGTTGAGGGAGAATTAGGTAGTCTACCACAACATATCGACGTTGCTGCACTTAATGAAACAAGAAATCTTGTAGACCAGTATCTTAAAGATTAATCTCCCAAACCTTTTTTTTATAAATTACTAATTTTTTTATCTAAATTATCTAATTTTGTTTTTATGTCATTTATTTCATTATTTTTAATTTCAGTATCAAATTGTTGTAGATACTTTTGATAGATATTCATAGCTAAAATAACTACAATCAATATACCTGCAAATAAAAGTATTAATTCAACAGAAGCTTGTCCTAACCTATCTTCATATATGTTCATAAAACCACCTATAGTCCTATAATAGTAGTGAATATCATTCTTGAAACAAAATATACAATAAGTGATGAGGGTAGTAGTATAATTAAATATTTAACTCCTTTTTTATAGTTAGAATATAATACTACTCCCAATAAGAAGCTTACAAGTATTGACTGAATAGTTATATACCCAAAACTTGCAAGTGGAATAGTATTTATTAGTGGATTATTTTTTCCAATTTTTTCTATAAATTCTGAATAAAGACCAATCATTCCTAATGCAAATGGTGTTGCTATAGTTGATGAGATTATTATTAACATTACAGACATCATGACACTTGCTCTTCGTTGCTTTTTTAATAAGATAATCTCCTTTAAATCATGTGATATATCCTCCAATACTTCTGCCAAATTTCCTCCTGATTCCCTTGTATGAATAATTATTTGAAAAATATATCTTAGATTATCTAAATCATTTCTATTAGCAATATCCATTAATGATTCATTAAATGGTTTTTTAAATTGTGTTTCTATTAAAAGTTGTTTGATTTCATTATTCAACGGTCCTTTACTTGTTTTTGATAGTTCTTCTAATGCTGATTCAAATCCAAGCCCAACATTCAACAGAGAAGCTATTTGATTAAGATAATCTGGTAGTTGTTCTTCAATATTTTCTTTTCTATGTTCTCTGTTGTATGAAATATATATTATCATAATAACTGAAGGTAAAAATAAAAATAGAACAGATATTATTATGGGCCATTTAATTACACTAAGTAGTATTAAACTTATAATAAATAGAAAAAGACTTAATAATAATATTATTGCAATTAAATCCTCAGCACGTATATAAATACTTGTATTTACAAGAATTTTTTGTAGTTTAAATAAAAAATCTTGAGAAATATTTCTTTTTATATTATTACTTATTAATTTAAATATTTGAATATACATAAAATTATTAATTTTATATATAATAATATTATTTTAATTATT
>NZ_MAIF01000050.1:0-2907 GCF_001729395.1 Methanosphaera sp. A6
TTTAATATGAAAATATATGTTTTAGATGCATCTGGATTAATTAATGGATTTTGTTCAAACGATTCATTAAATCTTATGACATCATCCACAGTTTCTGAAATTAAAGATATTAATACGGAAATTTTATTAAACAACTATATTTCTGAAGGAAAAATAAGAATTGAAACTGTAGTATACGATGATGATGAAGATATAAAAGAAGTGTTATTATCTAGTGGGGATTTAATGAGATTATCTGATACTGATAAGGATATAATTGCATTATCATTAAAATATAAGAAAATGGGTCATGATGTAATCACTGTAACTGATGATTATTCAATGCAAAATGCCTTAAAATTATTAAATCTTAAATTCATGTCTGTAAGAACTAAAGGAATTAAGAAAACAATAAAATGGAAACGAATATGTAAAGGTTGTAGAAAAGAATACTCTTCTGATAGTACTGAAGAGGTATGTGATATTTGTGGTTCACCTATTATTAGAAAAAGACTGAATGCTAGAAGTAACCATTAAAGGGTATATATTATGAGTTTAAAAATTGGTGTTATAGTACATGGACCTACTATAATAGATAAAGGTTATGCAAAGAAAATAATAAATTTACTATCAAATTATGGTGTTGTATCAGCTAGACTTGGTGGAACAATGGGGAGAACTGCTGTTATAGATGCAAGTTTAGAGAATGTTATTAATATAGAAGATAAATTATTACCAAGTCAGTCAATAGAATTATTATCTGAGGATAATGATATTCTATTTTTATTAAATTATGGAAAGTCCATGATAACAGGTCATACATTTGGTTATAAAGTATTAAATAATGTGGGGATGGATGTTGATTTAATACAGATTGAAAGACCAGATACAAGTGATGGTGCTATAATTTGTTGGAGTGATAATGTTGATAAGACGTTGTTAAATAATATTTCTAAGGATTTAAACATGCCTATTGTATCATCAAATGAAGTAACTAGTATTGTTGAAAATTTAACAGGATATAATAAGGAGGAAGGTCTAATTAAGCGAAAGATTGCAGGTGTTTCTCCTGGTGAAAATATCATGTTAAATGGAACAATAATTGGTAGAGTAACATCTAGTAATCTAGAAATAATTGCCCAAGATAATCAAATTATTAAGATGAGTGGTGGTAAAATAAAAAAACATGGTCTTGAAAAATTAGGAAAAGTTGATTTAACAAAAGCTATTGTTAAAACAGGTCTTCTTAGAAAGACAAACAATATTAAACCAAGACTTATGAAACACATATCAACAGATAAATTAACAGTTGTTTATCTTGATCATGCAGCAGAAGATATATATCAATATAGAAATGCTGATTTAGTAGTATCAGTGGGGGATGATACAACACTACTTTCATCAGATATATTATATAGATTTAATGTTCCAATTATTGGAATTACTGATGGAGACTTGGATAAGGTTGTTCTTGAAGGATTTAAACATGATGATTCTATTATTATTCAAGTGGAAAGTGGATATGATGATATTATTGGGGAAATGATATTTAAAAAGGTCTTCTCTAATAAAATAAGTAGAAATGTGGATGATCTTGTGGAATTTAAGAAAGAAATTCTAGATACTATAGATAATTCTGGTATTTCATATAAATTTGTTGATAAACAATTATTAGATTAAAGATATAAAAGAAATAATTATGTAATAAAAATTGAGAATTAATCTTATATTAATGTTTTTATTTAAAAAAAATAGAGGGTAATAATTTGGATTTTAATGAAATAGTAGAATCAATACGAACATTCAAGGGAGTTACACGTAAAAGATCTATTGCAGATGTTCGTGAAAAACTAAAGGATGTATATAATGTTTCAGGTAATGTGTATCTAGCTTTTGGTGATGATGCAGCGGCAGTTGATATTGGTAATAATCAATTAATGTTACTTGCTACTGATGGAATATGGGGTGCATTAATGGATGTTAATCCATGGTGGGCAGGATATTGTTCAGTTCTTGTTAATGTTAATGATATTGCTGCAATGGGTGGACGTCCAATGGGTATGACAAATGTATTATCATCATCTAATCCTGAAATTACTGCTCAAATAATGGATGGAATTAAGGAAGGTGTGAAAAAATTTGGAGTACCAATGGTGGGTGGACATACTCATCCTGATACACCTTATGATGCTTTAGATGTTGCAATTAGTGGTATTGTAGATAAAGATGCTGTTATACCTAGTTGTGGGGCAGTAAATGATGATAATGTAATAGTTGCTATTGATTTGGATGGTGATGTTTATCCAGGTACAGAAATTAATTGGGATACAACTAGTGATAAAAGTCCAAGTTATGTTCAAAATCAAATTAATGTAATGGAAACTATTGGTAAGAAACATTTAGTTCATGCAGCAAAGGATATTAGTAATCCTGGTATTGTTGGAACATTAGGTATGCTTCTTGAAGCATCTGATATGGGGGCTCATATAGACTTAGAAAGTATTCCACGTGCAAATGATATTGATTGGATTAGTTGGTTTAAAATGTATCCAGGTAGTGCTTTTGTTTTAACTGCACCTGAAGAAACAACAGATGAAACTTTAAGTCTTCTAAATAAAGCACATATTGATGCAAATTGTGTAGGTAAGGTTACATCTAATCATAAACTTTCCATGTCATACAATAACGAAACAAAAACAGTGTTTGATTTTAGTAATGAAATTATCATGGGTTTTTCAGAAGATAAATAAACCTGATTTATCTTATTCTTTTTTTTGAGTTTTATACTATATTTTTTCTATTAAAAAAACTAAATAGGTAGATTTATCTATGAAATTGGTTTTTTAGAGTATAACATACTACTCTTTATTAATATTATCTTTTTTTTATTAATTATCCTCTGTGTTATTATATACTGTCTTATCATTA
>NZ_MAIF01000051.1:0-19366 GCF_001729395.1 Methanosphaera sp. A6
AAAAGTTAAAAAAAATATATTTCAAAATATATTTAATTAGATATTAAAAATAAAATTTTTTTATGATATAATAATTGTATTATAATTACAATATTTGGTGATGAAATGCTACTTGAAATATCAGATTTAGAAGTAGAAGTAGAAGGAAAAAAAATACTAAAAGGCGTTAATCTTAACATAGATGAAGGTGAAACACACGTATTACTTGGCCCAAATGGGGCAGGAAAAAGTACACTATTTATGACCATACTTGGATTTCCAAAATATAAAGTTACAAATGGAAAAATAATATACAAAGGTCAAGACATAACAGACTTAGAAACTCCTGAAAGAATAAAATTAGGATTAGGAGTAACATTTCAAAATCCCCCATCAATACGTGGAGTTAAATTAAAAGACCTAATAAAACTTGTAGACAAGAAAAATGAATACAAAGAAGACGAAAAACTAACAGAAGATGTTATTAATCTAGGAAAAAGACTTAAATTAAATGAAAACTTCCTAGAAAGAGATGTTAATCTTGGATTCAGTGGTGGAAAAGTAAAAAGATCAGAACTCCTACAACTATTAGCCCAACAACCAGACCTAATAATGTTTGATGAACCAGATTCTGGAGTAGACATTGAAAATGTTGAATTAATATCCAAGGAAATTATTAACCTACTTGACCAAGAAAATGAAAACAGTCAAAAAGGTGGATTACTCATTACACACCTTGGATACATACTTAGATTTGTAAATGCTACACATGCACATGTGTTAATTGATGGAAAAATAGCACGTACAGGTGAACCTGAAGAAATAATAGAAAAAATCAGAGAATCTGGATTTGGAGATGTATAAACATGGTATCAATAAAAGATAAAGCCGAAAAAGCTATAAATAAAAAAGCAGCAATAGGTGCTGATGTTGACTTATCAGAATTCCATTCAGAACCTACAGATGCACATGAACATATTGATTCATTAGAAGACCTACAAAAAGTAGATCTTGAAACATTAACAAGTGTTGGTGTAGATGCTACAGAAGAAGATAGAGCTGCATCATTTTTACAAATGGACCAATCTGAAATATTTGTAAAAAACATGTTTCCAGGAGTAGAAGTAATGGGAACAGCACAAGCACTTGATAAATACGACTGGTTAAAAGATTATATGTGGAAAGCTGTACAAGTAGATGCAGACAAATATACCGCAGCAACAGAACTTGGTGCAAGAAGTGGATACTTCATAAGAAGTCAACCAAATACTAAATTAGACATACCAGTACAAGCATGTATGTATATTGGTGATGATGAAGTAAGACAAACTGCACATAACATCATAATAGCAGAAGAAAATTCAGAAATAAACATAATAACTGGATGTTCCACTGCAAAACATGTTGATAATGCAGCACACATCGGTGTTTCTGAATTCTATCTTAAAAAAGGAGCAAAAGTAACCTTTACAATGGTACATAACTGGGCTAAAGAAGTGGATGTTCGACCAAGAACTGGAGTTATAATGGAAGATAATAGTACATACATATCCAACTACATACTAGCACATCCAGTAAGAAATCTTCAATCATATCCTACAGCATATGCAAATGGAGATAATTGTAAAGTATTTTTCCAATCTATTCTTGCAGGAAAAGAAGACTCAGTAATTGATCAAGGATCAAGAACCATACTAAAAGGTAAAAATTCACAATCTGAAATGATAACCAGAGCAATATCTGAAGATCAATCTTCAATCTATACACGTGGAGATTTAGTAGGTATGTCACCAGATGTAAGAGGACATCTTGAATGTATGGGTCTAATATTATCAGATGAATCAAAAATATATTCTGTTCCAGAACTTAGAGGAGAATCCACAAATATGGAATTATCACATGAAGCTGCAGTTGGAAAAATAGCTGAAGAAGAAATTCAATACTTAATGGCTAGAGGATTAACTGAAGAAGAAGCAGCATCCATGATTGTAAGAGGATTCCTTGATATTGATATTAAAGGATTACCTGATGAATTAGCAAAAGAAACCAAAAATTTAATGGATATGAGTATGGAAGGAATGTGAAATTTCTTCATTCACTCTTTTTTATAATAATTCCCTAATATTCAAAAAATATAGTTAATTCCCTAAGTTATATAATAAATTATGAATCATACTATTATATATTGTTGGTTTTTCATGACTTAACTGTTAAAAAGCCTACAGATTTATATTTAAAAATCTAAACCATGTAGAAGTTAAGTAATTAACTATAAAATAAATTACTCTTTTTGTAAAAAATGCTCTTTTTGTAAATAAATAATCTCTTATAAAAAAATAGTCTAAAATATGGAGAATAAAGTGTGCGACAACTATTTTGTCCTATTAATTGGATATATTTTATTAGCTATGTTATACGAATATTTGATAAATATAAACATAATAACAATAAAATCTTGTTAAAAAAATACTAAAACATAATTGTTGCACATTCTCAAATATGCTTAAAAAAAGTAAAAAAAAGATAATGTATCTTTTCCCTTATCCAGAGATTATAATAAATTCTCCAACTTTTTCAACTTTACCAAATGGTACAACTAATAAATCACCATTACGTTTAGCACCTTTAACATTAACAGCTCTGTCAGTTTCAGTTTTAATTATAATGTTAGTAATTTTACCTGTTTTTTCATCTATTGTTAATTCTTCTAGTTGACCTAGAATACGTGCACTACTAGTTGCCACTTGATATCCTTGGATATCTGCCCATAATTTTTCTTCGCCTTTAATTAATTCCCTTTCATTTGTCATATGTGTCCACCTAAACGTATCTTATATTACCTAATTGATAAACATTATTAAATAGTATATTTATTTTCAAAAGTATATATAATTTATTTAAACTACCATCTTTTTTTAATATAATGTTCAGATAAATCTAAATCATCAAGTGTATTGATGTTAAAAGCCAGTTCTATATTTTTTGATACATAAATTGTTTGATCTTGTTCTTTGTTATTTGCCAGTAGTAAATTAACACCTGTTGGAACCAATCCTTCATAAACCATTGTTGGTGTTATTCCATATTTCTCAAATAAATATGCTGGAACTGATACACACATAGCAGGTTTTTTTCTTTCATAATAATTATCTAACACATCATCAATTTGAGTTGATGTGATAAATGGTAAATCAGAAACTATTGTCATAACTACTTCATCCTCATCAACATATTTTCTGTTTGAAAGAATATCTGATAAGTCCTCAATATAACCTAGACCCTTAGTTTTTACTACAATAACAGGATATTTTTTCACATAATCTGCAGTACATGGAGTATTTGGACTTACAGCCACCAATATCTTATCAATATATGTTGAAAAGGATAATGCTTCTATTACATAACTTATCATTGGTTTTGTATTGACTTTAACCATTGGCTTTTCATAATCTAAGTCTAATCTAGTACCTTTTCCACCAGCCATAATCAATGCAGTTGTCATATTAAAGCTCCATTTATTATAATGTATATATTTATCTCTATCTATTAATTAATATAAACATAAAATAAATAGTATTTAAAACATAATCTATATAAATAATGAAAATTATATTCTAAAAAGAATTTAAATAAACAAAAACAATATAGGAAAAGAAGAGTATGTTAGAAAATTTAAAAACAGTAATTTTACTTGGATTCTTATCAGCAGTTCTTGTAGTTGTATGTGGATTTATAGGATCAATATTCAGACTAGGTGGACTTGGTATTTTACTTGGTTTAATCTTTGCTATAATCATGAATTTTGTGTCCTACTTCTATTCTGATAAAATTGCACTTTCATCATACAATGCAAGAATAGTAACAGAAGCAGAATCTCCAAACTTACATAGAATTGTTGGTGAATTAGCAGCAAATGCTAATATTTTAAAACCAAAAGTAGCAATTATAGAAACAAGTACTCCAAATGCATTTGCAACAGGACGTAACCAACAACATGCAGTAGTAGCAGTGACTACAGGTATTTTAAATATTCTTGATGAAGAAGAATTACGTGGAGTTATTTCACACGAATTAGGACACGTTAAAAATAGAGATATTCTTATTAGCTCTGTAGCTGCAACTGTTGCTGGTATGATCGTTGCTATTGCTAGTTATGGAAGATATGCAATGTTTTTTGCATCTGATGATGATGCTGGTAATATAATTGGTGCTGTATTAATGTCAATAGTAGGACCTATTGCAGCAACAATTGTTCAGTTAGCTATTAGTAGATCTAGAGAATATAAAGCCGATGCTACTGGTGCTCAAATATCTGGTAATCCATTAGCATTAGCTAATGCTCTTAGAAAATTAGAATTTGGAAACATCAATGATCCCCTGATGGATGCTAAGTCAACTGATGCTCATATGTTTATTATGAATCCATTAAGTGGTGTTGGAAGTAAATTACAAAACTTATTTTCAACACATCCATCTACAGCAGATAGGATTCAAAGATTAGAAGAAATGGCTAATAACCATTCCTACTAAAATCATTTTTTCTTTTTTTATCTTTTTTTAGAAAGTTTTATTCTTTGTTGCATTATGCACATACCACCTCTACTTCCACCAACAGGATTTATAGGTGTTCCAAGGGAATTCATACATCTTGCCATCATTAGTGCCCCAAGTGCTAGTCCATCTGGTGTAAATAATATATTATCAAAGCTATTATTCAGATACTTTTCTATGAAATATGGTTTGTATCCAGTTATTCCAGCCCTTCCTGTTATTCCCAAAGTTGTTTTTGGTTGAATTATATTTAATTTACTTGTTTGGTCTATGAGTCTTTTAATAAAATATGCATACATATCATCAATTTGAAGTAAAATTTCAGAATTTGTATAGTCTTGTGTTATGTTGTTGAATGTTGTTATTAGTTTTTTAGAATTATTTATTCTTGAACCAATGATATTGATATTTTCTTGTTTTTGTAATGTTAAATCTATAACTTGTCCAAATTCATCAAGATTTTTGGGAACTTTCATAATATCAATAAATTCATGTAATTTAATTGTATGTTTATGAAGAATATCTTCATTAAATTGAATGTTATTTTGATTATTTGCAATATCAATTGTAGACATATTATCTTCAATAACATCACACCCCCTTAATATAATATCAGATATTCCACCAGCCAATCCAATATAATTACATACTAACTTACCATATGGTTTTGAATCATCAACTACTTCTCCTGCAAGTGTTGTTCCCATATCAATAGATATAACAGGATTTCTATAATCAACAGTTGAACTTTTACTTGCTAGCTTAATACCTGCAGTAACAAGTTGACTTTCCATTTCATTAGATACAACACCAGTTTTCTTTGGAGAAGCTACTCCCACAATAGATCCATCAAATTTAATATTATTAAAAAAAGAAGATTTACGAATATGTTCTGGAATGTTATTAATAGAAAAGGGAGCCATCATTTGTGATGGTTTAATTCCAGCATTAAGACAACCATTAGATAATGACTTTATAATAACATCCATGTGATATGATAAAGAAGAAAGAGCAACAACACCAGTTGATCTTACAACAAAATCCAAGTCACTAACATCCAAGCCTACTTCACTAAGTGATTTTTTTATTATTCTAGAAACAGCTTTTTCTATAACTTGACCTGATAAAGGTTTGTTCCAAATAGTATGACCAAATACTTCTTCAGAGTCTCCAGGATTATCAACATTTCTAGTTAAATCCACACATTTATTTAATTCATAACTCTTATTTGTTTTAATATTAGTTGTAATAATAATAGATTTTATAGTAGTATTTCCAAGTTCAACAGATAAGACTGTGTAAAACTCTTTACCCATCTTACTTGAAGAAATACTAGGTATTGTAACTTTTTCTATTGACATAGTATCATAATAAATTTTTATATGGATGAGAATCTACAGCATTTATTCCAATAGCTTCATTAGCCTCTGCAATAAACATATCAGTCATTGCACATGCAGTAAATGCTTTTCTTGTATTTTCAATAGGTCCAAATAATACAAAGTCCCCACCAACCATTTGCTGAACTATATTTGCACCAATATCACATACAGGCCATACTTCTGGATATTCCTTTTTATATTGTTTTATCCATTCCCATGCTGATGGAACATTATGAATTCCACTACCAGCAGGATAACCCCATATACTTTTTTCCTTAAATGTTGTTTTTACTGCAGAACCTCCACCTTGACCTAGAGGTGTAACAGCAACATCCATCAATGGTTTAATTATTCCACAGTCATCTGCAATTTCAAGTAAACCCTTATCTAAAACTCCAGCACCATCATCCCATAGTTTTATTTTCCCATCAACACCAGGTTGTGTTGGATTAAATCCAAGAATTATTGAAGAGGTTATATCAGAATTTATTAATGTATCAATTTCTTCATTATCAATTGACATATTAATTGAATTGTAGATTGTTCTTTCTGCAAGACCAGATTCTGTTACATATTTTGAACCTGCTATACGTGCCTGTGCAGATGTTGAATCTATTAAAAATGGAGATTCACTAATAGATGTTACAAAGTCAATATATTTTATTATTGCATCACTAGTTGCACCAAATATTTGAACAATATTAGGATTTCCTGTTTTATCAGTCATTTCATCCATAGTATTTAATAAAGTCTCTGCTTTTTCCTTATCAAAAATTCCTTTTTTCTCATCACTAATAATATTATGTCCAGCATAAAAGATAGTTCCAGCAAGTACTGTTGGATATTCACCAGGTTGTCCACCTACCTTTACACCATAAATATCGAATACTTCTTGTTTTTTTTCAAATTTAAACATAAACCCACCTTTAAATAATACCTTTTTCTAAATTATATGAAATTTCATTAAAATAATAACTACTAATAATGCTAAGACCACACCATATAATATTCCAATATCTCGTCCTATACTTTTTCCATAATTTTGAGAAAATTCACCATGAGATTCCTCTAATTTTTGCTCTAGACTATCTAATCTATTATTAATATCTTCAATATCCTTTTTTGAATCATTTCCCACTAAAATCCTCCCCTATAATATGAAATAAATGGTAAACCCACTATAAACAAGGTTATTATAAATCCTATGAGAATTCCTTTAAAACGTGTTTTTTCAACACCACAAACTAATCTTTCTTTTCTTCCAATTAGCTGAGATTTATATTCTATAGATTCAACTAACTTACCTATATTATCTAATATCATTTACTCACAAACCTTGAATAATAATTATAAGAAAAACCAATGTTAAAATAAATCCAATAACTATACCTTCTATTTTTCCAGCATAATATCCTGAAGATATTTTTTCTAAAGAAGCAATTTGTTTTATTTCATTATTCATCATACTTATACGATTTTCAACCTCAAGTAGAACTATTGATGCTAAATCAACTGCTGAATCATCAGAAAATGTGACTTCATCAACTTCAAACTCCTCTTCAGGTGTTTCATTAAATTCAACAATCATTGCATCTTCATCATATGCTCCAGGATCATTACTAATACATTCATCTATTTTAGATGATATTTCACTAACATCCTCATTATTTATCATACTAACAATAGAAACTTGTTTTTGGAATCTTTCAACAGCTTCTACTGGTAAGTTTTCAACGAATGGAATAGCTCCAGGAGAACCAATAATTGATTTTTTCTCTTCATCAATACCATTTTCATATAAAGCTTCAACTGTTTTACCAGTAATATGTCCTTGAACCTCAGATCCACATATAAGAACATAACGTATGTTTGAATTTGATATTATATTTGCAACAACCTTTTCTATTCCCAAGTTTTCTGTGTGTAATGGTCCTGAAATTGCAGCCCCTGCAGCTACCAATTCATCATTCATATTAGAACCTAGAGAGACTACTGCTACTGGACTTTCAACATTTCCCACTGCATAATCTCCAGTTTCTAAGGGCCAATTTTGAATAACTTCTTTTTTATCTGCCATATAATCTCCCCTTATTTTATACTAATAAAAGTATGAAAACTAATGCTATAATCACACCAATTACAATGTTTGTAATTAATCCTGCTTTTTCATATATTCCTTCTCTTCCAGGTTGTGATAGATTAGATGTTGTTCTAGGATCTAATGATGATTCTAGATTATTAATTGCCACTTCCAGAGTATCTATTTTTTCTACCAGATCATCAAATGGAAGATGTTGTTTTTGATTATTATCTTTTGTTCCTATTATACCATTATTAACATCTAAAACTAAATCATCATCAATTATAACTGCTGTTGTATCTACCAATTATATTCCCCCTTCATCATTATTAGGCCATAGTCCAGACCATTTTATTAGTGCAGCTTGCTGTTTTGTATATTTAATATATAATTTAAATGAAACTAACCATCCAATAATTGATATTATAATGTAAATATACCAGTATGAACTATTTAAAATACTAATAATTGAAATTATTATAAGCATTAAAAATGCATTGGATAAGGATAATGATAATGTTCTATACTGATCTTCATTTGGTCCCATACAAGAATTATATGGATTTTGTATTGCCATGACTGATAATATCATTAATATAATTATAAGTCCATTTTTAATTACATTTGAATAGATTAACATAATATCAGAGGATGAAACTATCAATGTAGACATTCCAATAATTGATATTACTGTTGCAATTGTTAATGTTATGAATGATTTTCTTAATATTTCAACTTGTATTTTGAAGATATGTGTACACATGAGTGAAATTACAAAAGCAATTATCATTGCTATTATCATACTAAATATTGGATATAATAAATTTTGATTAATTATTCTTGATATCATTACACCACATATCATACTAACAAGTCCTGCTGCTGTTAACATATAAACTATTGATGGAACTCCAGTACCTAAACTATATTTTCCTATGTGTCTAAGTGTATTTGTTCCACAAATAACACCTAATATTGTTGCAATAATTGAAAAAATACCACCAACCACAGGTATACTACTTAGTGCTATACAAATTAATCCGCCAACAATAGAACTTAAAATTATTATCTGAGAAGGTATTAAATCATCAGCCATTTAAATTCCACCCAATATTATCATATAAATAATAGCCAAGAATATTGATATTAAAAAACATGAAAATGTACCTGAAACTATTTTTTTCCTAAATTTCTTATCATAAAATCCTTGTATTGTACCACCAATATTGTATGATGCTACTACTGCAATAATAAAAAATAACATTACTGCAAGTATTGCTGAAATAGAATTTGTGTAGATTGATGAAAGATGACAATTTCCCAATATATAATTATAAATTGCCCAAAATGCCAAACTTCCACCAATTCCTCCAAATAATGCTCCAATAACCCCACTTATAAATGAAACTGTTGGTATTCCATGACCTGTTGTTCCAGGACTTACATATTCTTCCTGTTTAAAACCTGTAATTGGATCCCTTTCAAAGTTTGAAGATGCCAATGGAACACCTACCCCATAAACATGTATCATATTTGAAAAAAACATTGTTACAGCCATCATAAGCATTGAACCTATTGCTCCTGATAGAATTATTACTATTTCTGACTGACCCGTCATTGAAAGAGCTGAAAGTATTCCTGTAATTCCCATACCAATAGTTATCATAGGTGCTCCTGTAGGTACTCCAGCAGTTGTAGATAATGCTGCTGGTGCTCCACCTACAGGTATAAAATGAACTCCAAATCCTATTAATGTAGATCCTATTATTATACTAATTAATAATTCAAATATCATTATTATTCCCCATATTTTCCATATATTAAACGTGCATTTCGTTCCAATACATAATTTAGTATTATTAAAAAAATAACCAATATTAATCCTACTATTAATCCTCCAACAATTCCAAATACTAAAAATGTCCAGAAATTCAGAAAGATGATAATTCCAAAACATAAACCAGAGATAGGTCCACCAAATTTAGAACAGAACTTTGCCATGTCAATAGAATTTTCTGAACCTAGAGCTGATTTTGTTGTTATATGCCCATTTACAGAAACTGGAATTCCACTTCCAAATTCATGATGTTGATATAATTTTTCAGCACCATAAAATATATCTCCTACAGCAGAACCAATAGAACCTAACATTATTCCCACAAAGAATGTTACTATAGGTAGAGCTACTTGTATAGGTTGTGTTAATGAATAAACCATGATGTAAGACAGTGTTGTAATTGAAAATAAGCTTATAAATGCATGTGCTGCACTTGTAGGAATGTGTTTATATAGCATGTCCATGAATAATGGTTGATTATATAAAGCTTGGCTTGTTATACGACCCATGTATGAAGTAATGGAAAATATTACTTGAACTATTGTAGCAACAAGTGAAGATATTATAAGTACTAATAAAACTGGTTGGTGTATATATATTAATGTGTATGCTACTGCACCAGATATTGTAGCCATTGAACCAACAAGTAATGGTTCACCAGAAACTGCTCTATTAAATAATTTATGTAAATTACCTATTTGTGGTGCAAGTTGTACTTGTGAATTTGGATTACTAGTTGATGCTACATCAGATTCTAAATCTTCAAATATTCCTGCAATAATTGCAAATAATCCCATTAAAATAACTAAAAACATGTTGAAAATTTCCATATAATTTCTCCAAATTACTTAGTATATTTTACAATGGATGTTTCCACTTTATTTATTATTTCATCTAATTTCTCTTGAGTACATGATTCTCCACGAATAACATCAGTTATGAGTTCAACAATAGTACCCTGTGTTTCAGATTTTTCAGGTTTTACTGCAACAGTATTTACTCCTATTTTTGCAAAATCTTCAAAATCCAATGGATATTGTGCTATAATAATAACAGGTTTATTAATATGTTTAAGAGCATGTTTTGCCTTGTATATTATATGATTTTTTACTCCTCCAAAATGGAACAATACAATATTATGTCTACTCATCTGGGAAATTTCCTTAGGAGTTACACCAAATAAACCTTGTCCTCCACCACTAGGCGTGTCTTTTGGTACTCCAGAACCTGCATTAAGAACCAAGGTACTTGTTTGAATATTTGATTCTCTTAGAGCAAATGTTATTTCACAAACTGGTTTTGTAATATGTCTACGTCCTGGAGACATTGCAACAGCAAGTAATTCATCCCCACATTGTGCATATGTTCCACGCTGAGCAATTCCACCACCTTCACCTATTCCGCGTGTTTCCCTACAGTCAACTATATGTGTATTTTTTCCAATCATTTCTATCATGCAACCTTTGATTAATATGTTCTCAAAATATTATCATATATACTATATAGATATGGATTACATCCATTATATTATTATTTAAAATTATTTTTAAAATATATTTAAAAGTATTACTAATTTAAATTCATTTGAATTAATATTATAATGATTAACAAAAGAATTTGAAGAGAATATATTCCAAAATACGTGAAATAATATCTTATTTTCCTAAAAAAATATTATTTATCCATGAATATTCTATCGATACTATTAAAATATATAATTTAGAAATAAATATTTATGCAAATTATGGCCGATGTTGGAGGAATACCAGGAAAAAACTGTAGAGGTTTTTGTGAATACTGTTATTTCAAAAAAGTTACACAAAAAAAGGTATTAGGTTGTAAAAACTGTCCACCAGGACAAATTGGTTGTCCACATTGTACAACAGATACTAATATGACAAGGGATTATTTCCCACCATATCAAGTATTATCCTCACTACAAACTAATATTTTTCAAACAAGACTTCCTAAAGATACACTGGTTAATATCACAGGAGATGGTGATGTTAGTTGTTATCCTCATTTACTTGAATTAACTAAAGGAATACATGATATGGGTCTACCTATTCATCTAGGTTATACTAGTGGAAAAGGAATAGATGATGTATCAACAGTTGATAAACTCATTAACAATGGAGTTATTGAAACTACCTACACTGCATTTTCCACAGATGCAAAGCTTCGTGAAAAATGGATGCATGACCCTACAGCAGATGTGTCTATTCAAGCATTGAAGCGTTTTTGTGAAAGTTGCGATGTTCATGCAGCATCAATTATAATACCAGGAGTAAATGATGGAGACATACTGGCTAAAACCTGTGCTGATTTAGAATCATGGGGAGCTAAAGCATTAATTTTAATGCGATTTGCAAACACTGCAAATCAAGGTCTTATTCTTAATAATGGTCCTATAATTCCAGGAATAAAAGAACAAACACTGACAGAATTTGAAAATCTTGTAAGAGAAACTGCTAAAAATTATAATTTACGTGTTACAGGAACACCAGTTTGTGATCCTGAAACTGATGCACCATATGCATTATCCAAAGATAAAAATAAAGAGTACCTTGAAATACTTACACCAGTAAGAGCTGAAGCTACTATTGTTACAAGTAAAATATCTGCTCCCTATATTGAGAAGATTCTTGAAAATCTCAATGCTGCAGATTATGTTAATGTAGTTAGTACATCTCAAGAGATTGCATGTTTAATTACTGAACATGATTTAAGAGAAATAGATTTAAATGAAGTGAAGGATACTGTAATTATACCTGGAAGATGTTATGTTCATGACCTTGTTGCTGAGAAAATATTTAGAAGTGATGGTAAATTCAGATTAATACATCGTGGACCAGATATGTTAACTGCTGATGGTGAAATGAGTGGAACATTAAGTAAGAATGATGTTCTAAAACAGGAATTAATGGCATTTGAGGATTTAATTGAATTAATAAATTATATGGGTGTACATATATAATAAAAAATAGAATGGGATAATAATGAAAGGGAAATTAATTGGAGACATATTAGTTGTTAAGAAAGTACCAGAAGATATTGATGAAATAGTAAAACTTCCATATATCAATAGAATTATTAAAATTGGACATATACATGGACAAAAAAGGGAACCTGAAATTGAAATGATATATGGTGAAGGTACTAGAACTATTCATAAGGAAAATTATTGTAAATATGCAATTGATGTTGCAAAGGTAATGTGGTCTAAGGGAAATACTGGTGAAAGACTTAGGATGAGTAAATTACCAGAGGATAATGAAACTATTATTGATATGTTTGCAGGAATTGGATACTTTACAATTCCAATGGCTCTACATTCTAATCCAAAAAAAATATATGCAGTGGAAATTAATCCCAATTCTTATAATCTATTATGTGAGAATATCAAGTTAAATAAGGTTGAAGATATTGTAGAACCTATTCTTGGTGATTGTAATAACCAAGAATTTGATCATGTTGCTGATAGAATCATGATGGGATATATTGGTACTACACATCATTATCTTGATAGTGCAATAACTTATCTTAAAAATGGTGGTATAATTCATTATCATGAATCTACACCTGAACCTATTCTATTTAAACGACCAGTTGAAAGAGTGAAACTCGCTGCTAAAAAGCAGGGACGTGATATTGAAGTTCTAAACAAACGTAGTATTAAAAAATATTCACCAGGAGTTCATCATACAGTTGTTGATATTAGAGTACTTTAATTTTTAATTCTTTTTTGAAGTTTCAATGCTTTTTCATAAACTTCTTTTTTTAAATAAGTTTCATCAATGTACTTATCATATACTGGTAATCTTTCCACTAAATTATAATTTATTGAATTTAGTTCATATTCTAATTCTTTAATTTTTGGCCATTTACTCTCTGGATTAACATAATCCATTGTTAGAGGTGATATTCCCCCAACATCATCGGCTCCCATAAATGCAAACAATGATATTAATTTCTGATTTAGATTTGGTGGTATTTGAATACTAATATCTGGAAACATCAAAGTTGCAACTAATGTTAATTTAATTAAATCAACAAGTGGTGGTTCTGGATGATTTTCCATAGGTATTCCACTTTTTGGTTTGAAGTTTTGAAGTATTATTTCCTGAATATGTCCATATTGATCTTGTATTTCTCTTATTTTAAGAAGAGAATCTATTCTATCATTTTTTGATTCACCTATACCTATTAGTAATCCTGTTGTAAATGGAATGTTTTCTTTTCCAGCATTTTCAATGAATTCTATTCTTTTCTTTGGATTTTTACCTGGACTGTCCCTATGTACTATTGTTTTTAATAGTTTTTCATTTGTTGTTTCAAGCATCAGCCCCATTGATGCATTTACTTGTGATAATTTATATAACTCATCCCTTGATATTATGCCCATATTTGTGTGTGGTAGAATATTATAGTTATTTAGAGCCTCTTTTGATAAATCATATAGGTAATCTACCATTGATTCATAATTATATCGTGATAGTTTTTCTTGAATTAATTCATTTTTATCTGCTGATTCCCCAAATGTGAATAATGCTTCTGTACAACCATATTTCATAGATTTTTTAATTGTTGAAAGTACCTCCACTTTATCCATTAATAAAAAATCTGCTTCTTGTGGTGTTTGTTTAAATGTACAGTATCCACAATTATTTTGACAGATGTGTGTTAGAGGTAGAAAAATATTTCTAGAATATGTAATATTCTTATTTGTCTTATTTATATTGATTTTTTTTATTATGTTAAGTATATCAAATATATCATAATCTAAAATATTTCTAGCTTCTTGTTTTGATAATTGATTCAAAAATATCACCTCGAAAAATAGAATAAAAAAAATAGGAAAGATGAAAACTATTCATCTAATGAATGTAATTTTACAACCATAGCTTCAACAAACATTGGTCCAAAACCAGACTTATCTAACCACATGACAACATAGATTGCCATATCTTCCAACTGTCCAACTAGATAATCAGCTTCAAATCCAGTGATTTCAAAAGTATGTTTTAATTTTTCAATACCTGCAATACCATTAGATTCATCAAAAACTTCTGTAGTATTTCTAAATGTTTGATCAACTTGATTTGTTAAAATACGAGCCCTTTCAGAATTAATTTCAATTTTTTCAATATTTAATTCTTTAAATAATTCTTCTAATTTAGGTACAATTTCCTCAGGTTTTAATTTAGTTGCTGATTTTCCACGTATAATCATTGCTTCTGAATTATGAACAACAGGTTTTGAACCTTTAAATGCATCAAGATAATCCATAATTTTACGTGATACTTCCATTACTTCCATATTATCTACTCCTTATTTTCTTCTCGTAATTTACCAAAAGATGCAACTTTTTCAGCATAAGCATTATGTTGATGAATACTTTCTTGATTTACTTGTTTAATTGTAACTACAGAATCATCAGGTAAATTAGGATATTTTTCAAGTAATCCTATTACCATGTTTCTTACACAATCCTCAACAAATACTGGATTTTGATGTGCATTTGTTACAATTCTATTTTCATCTGGACGTTTTAATATTTCACAAACAGGAGAACTCATAGCATCCTGTATTATTTTTATTAAATCATCCACATTAACATCTTGTTTTTCTGGTACTTCAAGAAGTATTGTCCCAACACCCCTTTGATTATGAGAAGCAAATGTTACTACATCCAACACTTTTTGTGTAGTTTCTTCATCTAAAAATTCCAGTAATTTATCTTTAGAATCCTTTTCAACAGATTCTTGTGCACATGGACATACAGTCATTCCAATAACTTCTGCACCAATCATTTTTCTAACAGAAATATTACCCTCATCATCTTTCATAGCAATTGCTCTTGCTATGATATGTGTTGTTTCCTGTGTTTTTCTTTTAGATACTGGAGATAATTTATTTATAATATATTCTCCCCTTGCCTCTGTTTCTGCATGTAATGCATATTCATGTTTTTCAAGTAATCTTTTTACAAGATTTGCACATATATTTTCAAGATGAATTTCCGATTGATTTGCAGCCTCATCAACAATTTCAGATATAGCTTCTGGATTTCTAGACATGTGTACTCCTTTCTGAGTACTAGGTAAATCTACAAAAGCATCAAATGTTGGTATTAGAATAATAGGACGTTTATCTTCTCTTTTTATTTTTATTAATTTCTTTACACCTGTTACTCCAACTCTTGTTAGTGATATTGGAATGGATGGTTGTTTATCCTGAGTATCTGGAAATTCTGAAACTGTCATTATTTATAACTCCCTCTGTTTCTATTAATAGTTTTTATTAAAAATGTAAAATATACTTTTTTCATGTAATCTTCTTAAAATATCATTATAATACTAATTATAATCCTGTGAAAAAATATGTATTATAAGAAAATATGAATTTTTATAATTAAAAAATATAAAATAAATTAATAGAAAAAAGTAAAAAATATTTTTTCTTTTATTAATAAAATAATAATCCTTCAAAATTAATCATAGAAGTATTTAATTCTTCTTTTACTATGTTTAAAACAGTTTGAGTATATGTTTTAATTACATTTTCCTCATTAAGTAATAATTTGATGAATTTATTTAATTCAAAAGTATTTTTAAATTTAGCAATTATAATACAATCAAATTGTCCTGTAACATCATATACTGCTAACAAATTATCTTTAAATTCTTTTTTATCAGTTAAGAAAGCTACTGTTCCACCCTTTATTTCTAAACCTATAATTGCTGTTAATGTATATCCAAGTTTTTCATGATCTATAACTGGAACAAATTTATCTATTATACCAGATTTTGTTAATTTATCAACACGATTATGTACTGTTCCTACTGAAACACCTAATTCTCTGGAAATTTTTCTGTATGATTTACGACCATCATCACTTAATAACTCTAGAATATTTTTATCTAAATCATCCATAGATAATATCATATTTTCTGGTTCAGCATCAAATTCAGTGTACATTTCATCCATATAATCACCCCAACTATAAGTAATATTAATTAATCCATATATAAATGAAATAAAAATATTTCTTATTAATACATTTTTATATTTTATTTGGTATTATTATACAACTTTATATTACCAAACCTTTATATAGTTTTTGAATAAACACATTTAAAATCTTGAAAAAAATCAATTATTTACAACATATGAAATATAAATAAAAGATTTGTTTAAAAATATAGTAAAATAAATACAATATTATCAGAGTATTATTATATATTTAATTTATAAAAAACTCCTAATATTCACATAATTGATTTACATAATCAATAACTCAAAGAAATATTACTAAAATAGTCCATATTATTATAAAGTTTAAAAAAAAAATATAAATTATAATAAATATTTATAAAAATAGATAATTAAACAAGTCTAATAAAAAAATGGTGAAATTAATGAAATGGTACATAGGATTTATTATTATCATTTTCCTACTTATTGGTTTTGTATATGTTTCAACTGAACAATCAACAGGTGATATTGAACCTTTAGGTAGACTTGCATTCGTTAAAATTGCAAATCCAGACATGTATCCAGAACATGTGCATGCAAACCTCCTAGCACAATATGCAGAGGAACGAAACTCTAAATGTGCTATAGTTTTACATTATGCTGGAAGTTCCAACTATAGAAACTTCATGAATGGTGAAGTTTACATTATTGAAATGGCATTTATGGATACGGCTGGAGCACAGGTAGATATTAACTGGAATCAAGTACTTGACTATGGAATTAATGGTGTTCCTGATGATAAATGGAACTATAAAGTAGATGGTCAAATCTTTGATAACTATGAAGATGCATGGGCAAGAGTAATGGAAATGGCTAAAGAACATGGCCAAGAAGGACCTATACCTACAGTATGGCATGGAACTGTCCGTCAAGGAAGTATATTTGTAAATCCAGGATGTGGATTCCCATTATATTATCAGGTATGCTGTAAACAATTTGGACATGTTGGAGGAGTTATGCATGCACTAACAGGATCATTATTCCCATATTTCAACAATCCATATAGATCATATGAAATACAACATGCATCAGAATTACAATATTATTACACACATAATATGTTAAATTATGAATAGTAGAATTTCTACTATTAAAATTTCTTTTTTTGTATAATAGTGTGCAACAATTATTTTGCCCTATTACTTATATTTTATTAGTTACATTATAGAAAAATCATCAAATACTTACTAATTATACACATAATAACAATAAAATCATGTTAAAATATTGAAAAAGAATGTTGTATACTCTCATAAAAATTAAAAAAAAAGTTAAGGAAAAAATTTTCCCTATTTTTCAGGTCCAAGTTTATCTTCTTTTATATCTAAAATTAATTGTTTAAGTTCATCAAGTGGCATGTCTGTTCTCATACCAGTTAACTTGAAATGAGTCCTTGAAATAAAATAGCCTCTATTTCTAATTTCATCCATAACATCATTTATTTTAGGAGAACTGATTTTTAATTTCTTACAAATCTTATGAATATCATAGAAAGTTACAGGACCATCAGCTTCCATATAACACTTTTCAAACAAGGACATAAGATCATCTTTTTTATTTAAATTCAAGTTTTTTACTAGTTCCATAGTATTATAAATAAATTCCTTATCCCATATTTTACCTAACCATAATGGTCCTGCAACATCATATTCCCCACCACATTCTGGACAAGTATGAGGTATCTTAGGAGCAAAACCATACGTAGTTTCTCTATGTAAACAGTTAGGACAATGTGCAATAAAACCAATATTATCCAATGCCTTGTTAGTTTTTTTACCTCCACGTTTTACAATAGCATATACTCTCATGTAATGTTCTGTACTATGTGAAAATAGTACGTGTAAATATTTCTGGTTAACTGCTAAGTTTCTTGAAATGAATGCTATTAAAATTCTAATACCATTTTCATGACAGTACTCTGTTTTTAGAGGTTTAGCACCATACTTTCTCAAACAGGGATCATGGTATGTTCCACATAAAGCTGATGTATCAGTAGCACTAATACAAATTAACCCACCAGGTCGTATATTAGCTGCAGTTGATTGTGTAAACATTGCAGGTGTTCCAAAGGGATCTATATCCACAACATCGAACAATCCCTTATTTGATTGTAATAAAATGTTTGCATCATTTTTTTGAACTTCAACATTAGATATGTTGTTTAATTGCATATTTTTCTTAGAAATCTCAACAGCTAATGGATTTACATCACCTACAACAACTTTTTCCACACCATGTATTTCCTTAGAATATCTTGCTCCCCTAATACCTGTTCCACCAAAAGCATCACATATACTAATATCATGATCTACTTCTTTTCTATACTGGTTAATGACTGCAACAGAAATATCCCTATTCATTTCCATTACTGGATTATAAAAAACAGGTGCTTTTGCAGATACTTTTTCAAAATCAGGTACTTCTATTTTAACTAATCCTTCTTCAATAATATGTGTATCCATAATCTACATCCTAATAATTATTTATTATAAAAAAAGA
>NZ_MAIF01000052.1:0-10392 GCF_001729395.1 Methanosphaera sp. A6
TTATAAGTTATTTGTTTTAACATTATAAGTTATAATTTAGTCTGTTATTCTTAAAACTTTTTATAATAATATCTTCAATTAATTTTTAAAAAATAGGTTACTAAATAGTTACCAAGTAAATAAAGGATTATAAATACTTTACTTAGTAAATTAACTAATAATTACTATAATATAAATATAAAATTAAATTAATGGAGATTGATTAAAATGAATTGTGTAATAAAATTTTTAGAAGAAAATCCACTCGTATACTTAGCAACAAATGGACTTGATAACAACTCAAAAATAAGACCAATATTATATTACTTTGAAGAAGATGAAAAACCATACTTCTGTACAAGTAACAAAAAAAACCAATGTATAAAGAAATGCAAAAAAAAATTCTAATATTGAAATAACAACAGTAACTCACGATTATGCATGACTTAGAATATCAACACAAGTAGAATTTACTGATGATATTGAATTAAAACAAAAAGTAATCGATGCAAATGATCTAGTTAAAGTATTATATCAAAGTGGAGATAATCCTGAATTTGAAGTATTCACTCTTAAAAATGCAAAGGCAGTATTAGCAGATTTCTCAGGAAATCCACCAAAAAATATGATTCTAATTCCTTTAATCTTTTAGATAATATTTTATTACTAAGTTTTGGTTTATCTTCTTGAAATTCCTTAAAATGTATTTTACCAAAAAATAAGTCACGTATTATTTGTATAGTCTATTTTTTACTGAAAATATTCGTTGCTTTATCTATAGGACATTCTATTGTCATGTTATTTGAATCCATATTATCCACCTAAATAAATTTAAATTAATTTTGTCTGCTTACTTTCTCCAATAATTTCATTAAAATCCAATCCCTTACTAAATGCTAAGTCAATATTTACTCTGTAATTGTTTTTGCGTGTTATATGTAAATCCTCAATTTTTATAAATCTCCAAGGTTTTCTAATGAATTTTGCACCAACATATGCTTTTGCACCAAAGATTTTTGAAAATTTTAATAAATTAGTAATCTTCTCATTATCAATATAAATATATTCTTGACGTGTAGATTTAACTTCTATAGCAAGATATAATTTTCCATTACCTGCAAGTACATCAGGAAGTGGTCTTTTTGTTGCACCACCACTTGCAGGTGCACGCATAGCTGCAAAATTAGCATTCCATAATTTATTAACAAGGTCCCGTTCTTCTTTTGATCCAGTTTTACTCATAATTTTAAGTCCCAGATATATTTTTTTTATTAATATCCTGTTTTTAATAAAATTTATATAATCATAAGTTAATATATTAATGTTATATTAATTGATTCTATAGGAGGTATCTTTTGGTTGAAGAATCTGAAAATACAATAGGAGTTAACATACTAGATGGTGATGCTAAAGTTGCAGTTAGGAAGTTATCTTTTCCTCTAATGGTATCATTAGTAATTGGATCATTATATTATATTGTAGATGCAATGTGGATATCAGGACTAGGAGTAGATGCACTAACAGCTATTGGTTTTATAATTCCACTACAATTTATTATATTAGGTATAGGTGCAGGTCTTGGTTCAGGAATTACTGCTGTAATCTCAAAATATATTGGAATGAAAAATCATAAATTAGCAAACAATGCTTCATTTCATTCACTACTTTTAATTATTATTTTCTCAGTAATAATTACACTATTATTGCTTGTATTCATGGAACCCTTGTATATTTTAATTGGAGCAAGTGGTATGAATTTACAGCTTGCTCTAGAATTTTCAAGAGTGTTTTTTGTAGGTTCAATTCTACTTATATTTCCACAAGCAATGTATGGTATATTACGAGCAGAGGGTGATGTGAAAAGAACGATGTATGCAATGTTTTTATCTACAATTATAAATATAATTCTAGATCCAATATTTATTTATCAGTTAAATATGGGAATTGCGGGAGCTGCATATGCAACACTCATATCATTACTAATTGTATGTTTAGTTATAATTTATTGGATATATATTAAAAAAGATACATATCTAAAGCCATATAGAACATATTTTAAGTATGATGCTGGTATAATTAGGGATATTTTAAAAATAGGAATACCAGCAAGTATAGAATTTTTTGTATTATCATTTGTTGGAATAATAATGAATCTCTTATTATTAATGGTTTCAAATAGTGATTATGTAGCAGTATATGAGACTGGATGGCGTTTAATTTCATTTGCATTTGAACCTTTAATTGGAATAGGTAGTGCATTAGTAAGTATTGTTGGTTTTAATTATGGTGCAAAACGTTTTAATAGAATTAATGAAGCATATAATTATGCAATGTTTCTTGGAACAATTATTGGTATAATTTCTGCAGTAATATTATATGTATTTGCAAATCAAATTGCATACTTATTTGCATATTCATCTACAAGTAGTATGTTACATGAACCTTTTGTAGTGTTTCTAAAATATTTTTCAATTACATTTCTAACATTTCCAATTGGTGTTGTATCAACATATTTATTTCAAGGATTTGGTAAGGCTAATGTATCATTACTATTAACATTTACTAGAGAAGCAGTATGTGCAATAATATTTTCATATCTATTTGCAGTAGTATTTAATATGGGTCTTAATGGTGTATGGTTAGGTAATGTTGTTGGATATACAATAGGTGCATTTATAGCATTTATTATAGGAAAAATCTATGTAAGTAGATTACTTAAAAATAATTAATTTTATTTTCTATTTTTTTTAAAATGAGTTTTTGGTTTTAGGAGTTTATAAAAGAATGAATTATGAATTGAATCATAATTCAAGTTTGTATCTATACAATACCTTGTGATTGCATAGCTTCTACTACACGTTCAAATCCAGCTACGTTAGCACCAAGAACATAGTTTTTGTCTTGTTCATATTTTTGTGCTGTTGTATTTAATTTACTGAAGATGTTTGTCATGATATCTTTGAGCATATTGTCAACTTCATCAAAAGTCCAGTATAATCTTTCTGAGTTTTGACTCATTTCAAGAGCTGATACTGCTACTCCACCAGCATTTGCTGCTTTTGCAGGACCGAATAATATTCCATTGTCTTGTAAATATTTTGTAGCATCGAGTGTTGTAGGCATGTTTGCTCCTTCAGATACTGCAAGGGTATCATTTTCTACAATAAGTTTAGCATCATCTAATGTTAATTCATTTTGAGTTGCACAAGGTAGAGCAACATCAGATTTAATTTGCCATACTCCTCTTCCTTCATGATATTCTGCAGATTCTCTTTTTGCAGCATAATCACTCATTCTTCCACGTTGTACTTCTTTGATTTCTTTGAGTAATGCTACATCGATACCTTTAGGATCATATACCCATCCAGTTGAATCTGATGCTGTTACAACTTTTGCACCTAATTGTTGTGCTTTTTCAATTGCATAAATAGCTACATTTCCTGAACCAGATACTGTTGCAGTTTTATCTTTTAATGTTTCATTGTTTGCTTTTAACATTTCATTGGTGAAGTATAATAATCCGTAACCTGTTGCTTCGGTTCTTGCTAAAGATCCACCAAAGGTTAATCCTTTTCCAGTTAATACTCCTTCATATTGTTTGGTGAGTCTTTTATATTGTCCATATAAGTATCCTACTTCTCTAGCACCTACACCTATATCTCCTGCAGGTACATCTTGATCTTGACCTATGTGTCTGTATAATTCATTCATGAAACTTTGACAGAAACTCATTACTTCACGGTCTGATTTACCTTTAGGATCGAAGTTGGATCCTCCTTTTCCTCCACCAATTGGAAGTCCTGTTAATGAGTTTTTGAATATTTGTTCAAATCCTAAGAATTTTATAATACCTATGTTTACTGAAGGGTGGAAACGTAATCCTCCTTTGTATGGACCAATTGCACTGTTGAATTGTACACGGTATCCTGTGTTTACTTGAACTTGTCCTTCGTCATCAACCCAAGGAACTCTGAATTTTATTTGTCTTTCAGGGTTTGCTAATCTTTCAAGTACTGCATCTTTTCTGTATTGTTCTTCATTTTCTTCTACTGCTACTTCAATAGATTTGTATACTTCGTTTAATGTTTGGTGAAATTCAGGTTCACCTGGGTTTTCTTTTGTAATTTTATTAATTACTTCGTCAACATAAGACATTGTCATTAATCTCCATGATTTATTTAACTAATTGTTATTATTTTTTTAATAACTATTATATTACTGTTGTAAACACTTTACTATAGAATTATAGTAGGTGTTTATTATAATTTTAAATTTTAATAGGAACACTAATGCCGTGTTCCGTCTTATTTTATATTATGTGTAATTCTACTATTTATATATTCATACTCTCAAAAACAATTATTCTTTAATTGTTAATTATAATTTATGTGAGTGTTTCGATTAGTTCTATATATTTAAAGTATTGTATAACATATGCTACTTTTTTTATTTTTATTTTTCTCTTATTTTTTCTTATGTATTCTTTTTTCTTATTAGTTATTACTTATTTCTTTTAATTTATAATTTAAAAACTTAAAAGTTATAAAAAAATAACTTATAACTTATTATTTTAAAAAAATTTAAGGTAAGAAGTTTATACAAACATTTTATCTGAATGTTTTACTTCTTTTCTAATTTCATCTAAAGCATAACTAACATCCTCATCATTGATAACATCACGAGAATCACATAAAGCTCTGTGAAGGGCAGTTTTTAATATTTTTTCCTTCATATCTCTTCCAGATAAATTTTTAGTTTCACAAACTAATTTATCAAGATTAAAACTACATTTAAGTGGTAGAGTCTTAATGTTTTTTTCAAGGATAATTCTACGTTCTTCATCATTAGGTAATGTAAATTCAATTTCCTCCTCAAATCTACTTCTTATGGCATAATCAAGAATTTCAGGATTGTTGGTAGCACAAATAGTAATAATGCTATCATTATCTTCAATACCATCCATTTCAGTAAGAAGAGCATTTACAATCTCTGTTACATCTCCACGTAATGATTGATACTTTCTCTCTAATGCAATAGCATCAATTTCATCAATAAAAATCACAGTAGGTTTGGTGTATCTGGCTTGTTTATATAACTCATGAATTTGATTAGCACCATCACCCACATGATTTCCAATTAAACTTGTAGCCTTAATCATATGTATGGGAACATTTAATTCATTGGCTAAAGCCTGTGCAAGCATGGTTTTACCAGTACCTGGTCTTCCATAAAATAATATGTTACGAGGAGCCCAATTTTTGAATTTATCAGGATTTTCCAAGTAATTAGTTATTATTTTTGCTTTATTTTTAGCCTTTGTTTGACCAACAACATCACTAACTTTATATTCATGTTTAGAAAGGGTTTGTTTAATTTTACTATCTTGTTTAAACATGAGAAAAGAGGTGTTATGTGTAATATAGGAATTATCTGGTCTAACATCCACTACTTGAAATGCAAAATCAGGAATTAATTTCTGATCAAAAATATACTGACCTTTATGTAGTTTATAACCACTCCACTGATCTTGTGCATATATTTCAAATAATTCCTTGTTTGTAACTTCAATTTCGGGAGTTTCAATAAATGAACTCTCAAGTGGATAACCTACTGCTTTTAAAACAACAATTTTGGCCTCTACTCTACTTTGATTAAGCTGACGTAACTGTTTTTCTGAAACATAATTATTTTCAATTCTATTATTCATCTTAATTAACTCCTAAATTGAATAAATCTAAAAATCTATTATAAGATAATGTGTTTTGTTTTTATCCATATTAAATTCAATGTTTTTAACACCATTAAATAATACTTCAAAGATGTTCCATAACACATCATCACATCCTGTTATAATAACACTATTATTTTCACGTTCTATTGACTCAATCTCTGGAAAATCTTTCTTTAAATCAGAGGATATTTCCTGAAATAATTTGGAAGTTAAAGTCATATCATCAACACTATATCAATAATAATTCACTAATATGTGTTACAGCTTGTGCAGCTTGACCTGCAGCAACAATAACCTGTTTAACACCACCAGTTATATCACCTGCAGCATATATTCCATCGACACTAGTTTTCATATTTTCATCAACTTCAATATATCCTAAATCATCACAAGAAATACCAAAATCCTTTATAAGTTTATTATTAGGTGTATATCCAATGGCAATAAAAATTCCAGATACTTTAACTTTAGTTTCATCACCAGTTTCATTGTTATATAATACTGCTTCCTCTAAAAAGTCATTTCCATTAACAGATTTTAGTTGTGTGTTCCAGTATATTTTAATGTTAGCATTATGAAGATCCTTTTCTAATTGACTATCACAACGAAGTTTATCTCTTCTATGTACTAAACTACATTTAACACCTATACGATTTAAATACAAAGCTTCAGTTACAGCAGAATTTCCACCACCAATAACAAGAACTTCTTTTTTAACAAAGAAAGTACCATCACAAACAGCACAGTATGAAACTCCACGACCAACAAATTCATCTACACCTACACAATCTAATGTTTTATATGAGGAACCTGTAGCAATAAGAATATATCTTGTATCTATAATATCATTTGTAGTTTTTATTTCAAAAGTACCTCCAATAGATTTAGAGATACTCTCAACTAGAGAAAATTCTCTAATATCCACATATTTCTTTGCTTGCTCTGTCATACTACGAGCTAAATCAACACCAGGTATTTCATTGATTCCAGGATAATTTTCTATAAGGGGAGCAACATTAACTGTTCCACCACTTTGATTTTCATCAAGAATAATAGTATTAAGTCCACTTCTACCAGCATATATTCCCGCTGTAAGACCTGCAGGACCAGCTCCAATAATTACTAAATCATACATTATAATCACTCCGAATTACTAACCTATTTAGTAAATAATATATCTTTTTATTTTATATTTAAATTTATATTAAAAAAAATGGATTCTATAAAAAAAAGTAAAAATGAAGATTAAAATAAATAATGTATTTAATTGTTGATGATATTTAAAATTTCATCTTTAATAACATTACTTACAGTTTGACCATCAGCTTTACCTTTAAATTTAGCCATGGCTTTACCCATAAGAGGACCCATAGCACCCATTTTTCTTTGTTCAATCATATTTTTATTTTCTTCAATAATTTCCTTAATAGTATCTACTATAATATCATCTGATAGTTTTTCAAGATTATTATTTTTCACTGAATCTCTAGGAGAAATATCATTACAAACATCTTTTAATATGACTTCTGTTTCTGCTGCAGGAATCACATCATTATCCACAAGACTAAATACTTCCACAAGAGCATCTTTTGTTAATTTAGTAATATCATAACCATCACGTTTTAAATCCTTAATAGTATATACAATATCAGAAGCAATTTTCACTGAATCCATACTTGGTAATTCTTTTTTAATTTCTTCAAATAAATCTGCACGATTACGTTGTACTAATTGTTTAGCTAAATCTTCACTAAGTTTGTATTCTTTTTCAATACGTTCTTTTTTAACAACAGGTAACTCTGGAAGATTTGAAGCTATTTTTTTAACTCTTTCTTTTTCAATTATTTCTGTTGGAATATCAGTTTCTACATACATTCTACTAGCAGTAGGTAATGGACGTAAATACTGGGTATTTCCATCATCTTGTGCACGTCTTGTTTCTTCAGGAACACCCTCAAGTGATTGTTTTGCACGTTTAATAATTTCAAGTAATGCATTGTGTGCTTTTGTTTTTTCTTCAGCAACAAGAATAAATGCATCATCTTCATCTAATTCTAGTATGTCTCTAAGTGTATCTACCTCTTCTTGAACAATTCCATATGCTGGTAATTCATCAGTGTGGAATAATCCAGAAACACCCATTTTTTTTCCATGTTCAGAAAATTCTGTTCCTAATCTTTTACCTGGTTGAATTTCACGTCCAATTAATCCATTGAATTTTCTTAATTTAATAGCTAAAATACAACTATTTTCCTTTGCAAGACTATTTTGAATAACTTTAGATTCAGTGTTTTCAAGATATTTTGTAACATCTATAATTTCTTCTTCAACACATGCTCCACGTTCTTGTAACTGTTTACTAATATCTATAAGATTTAATTGTCTTTGAACCTCATTTTCAACAATTGTTGGCATAAGATCAAGGTCTTGAACACCTTTAACTTCTATTCTACTTCCCTCTTTAATGGAAATATTCAAATCCTGTCTAATTGTACCAAGTCCTCTTTTTACACTAGTACTTCTTAAGATTTGACCTAATTGGTATGCAACAGCTTTTACTTGAAGAGGATGATGCATGTCAGGGGATGTTGTTATTTCTGCTAAGGGAATACCTAATCTGTCAAGTCTAAATACAATTTTACCATCTTCTTCTCCTATACGTCTTGCTGCATCTTCTTCAAGACCTAATGTTTCAATTGTAACATCACCATATTCTGTTTCAACATATCCATCAGTAGCGAGAATTCCTGTTCTTTGGAATCCACTGGTGTTACTTCCATCAATTACTTGTTTTCTCATTGTATGAAATTCATCAACTACTTTCATATTCATGAGTGATGCAAGAATTATTGAAATATCAACAGCTTCCTGATTTAGAGGGGATGGTGGTTCTTCATCAGCTTCAACAAGACATGTATGGTGATTATATGCTTCATATACAAATTGAAGATTTCTTTGTGATTCTTCATATGCTGCTCTGTCAATTTCACCAAGTTCACTTTGTGTTGGTCTTAGACGACGGAATATTTTTCTTTCAGGTTTTTTATCTGTTAGGCTATTTGGACATCTACAAAATAGTTTAGTTTTACTATCTAGTTGTTGATGAATTTCTAATCCCATCATTAATCCTAATTCTTTATAATTAAATTTATCTTCAGACAATTTTTCAGCACTCCTTTAGTTTTTTATAAAGTAATTTTGGGATAATGTTGTATCCATTTCTCCTTTAAGATTTGTTTTCATTATTTCATATATTTCTGATACATTATCTGTCTGTCCTGCAGCCCATAGTAGTTTTGTATAAGCTGTTTCAGGTAACATATCTCCCACACCAATTACATTGTTTTGTAGTAATCTACGACCACTACTATACACATTCATATTTGTACGTCCAAATAAACATTGGGAAGTCATGACAACAGGAATGTCTTCACTTGTTGCTCTTGTAATACTTGTTATTACATCATCACTACAATGACCAAGACCAGTTCCTTCAATTACAATTCCATCATAGTTTTTATCTACATAGATGTCTATAATTTCAGGACTAATTCCAGGATACATTTTAATTAATGCTACTTTATCTGCAAGATTAGTATTTAGGGATAGTTCTTTTTCATTTCTTTTAGTGTATTTTACTTGTGTATCATTTATTGTTACTTTGTTATTTTCAATTCTTGCAAGTGGATTCATATTTATACTTGTAAATGTGTCACGACGTGATGTGTGCATTTTACGTGCTCTTGTACCTCTGTGTAGATCACAGTAGGAATCATCTTCAGTTCCATGCATACATATTGTAACTTCTGCAATATCAGATTTTGCTGCATTAACTGATGCCATAAGATTTGTAAATGCATCAGATGATGGTCTATCTGAGCTACGTTGTGCTCCTGTTAAAACAATAGGTACGGGAGAGTCTATCATGAAACTTAATGCAGATGCAGTATAATGCATTGTATCTGTTCCATGAGCTATGATTATTCCATCTGCTCCATTATTTATTTCATCATAGATTGTGGTTGCTGTTTTTTTCCAATATTCTGGTGTCATATTTTCACTTAGAATATTGAATATAGCTTTAGCATTTATATTTGCATAATCAACAAGTTCTGGTGTTGCTCTGAGCAGGTCATCTGCTGTAAATGCTGGATGTACTGCTCCTGTTTTATAGTCAATTACACTTGCAACTGTACCTCCAGTTGAAAGTATTGATAAATTTTTCTTTTTATCAGAGATTTTTTTATCAACAGGATCTAATTCTATTTGAGGTTTTTTACCTTCACTTATTTTTTCTATTTTTGCATCTTTTATATCAATACCAATATTGTATCCACTATCTAATTTTAGTATTATAGTGTTTTCATTTGAATAGTCTGGTTTTTCAAGTAACATTCCTTCATGTTCTATATGGGGTTTTGTTACTTTTACTGTGTCTCCAACAGTAATATTTGATATTTCTAGAAAATCTTTAAGATATTCTTCATATGCCAAATTCTTTTCCTCCTTGTGAAAAATAGTTTTTTAGTTATTATTTGAATAAAAATTATAGTATAAGTTGTATTTTTTCATATTTTTCTTAATTTAAGTACTAATAATTATGTTTATAGTTTTCATAGTTTTTATTTTTTAGTTTATTTAACTTTCATCATATGTTATACTTTAGTTAATTATATGTTATA
>NZ_MAIF01000053.1:0-4848 GCF_001729395.1 Methanosphaera sp. A6
TATTAATTCTACATTTATAAATAACCAACAAACTGATATTTATCAAAGTGAAGGTAATTTATATGTAGATAATTGTATTTTCAATAAAAGTACTGGTATTTATGTAACTGGTAAAGATAATGCTACACTTAAAAATGAAATATATAATTCATCATTTAATGATATGCAACCATCAAGTTTATTTGGATCACTTAGTGTAACAACTGGTACAACTTTTGCTATATATTCAACTGTTAATCGTAACACTACAATAAAAGGTAATATTATAAACTTCACAACTAATGGTTATGGAATGTATCTTAAAGGAAATACTACTGTAACTAATAATACCATAACTAAATATATTGCTATAACAGGTGATAATAATAATATCACTAACAATATTATAAAAACTAACGATATTTATTCTATCACATTAAATAGAAATTCTAAAAATAATACTATAATTAATAACACAATATACTCTCAGGTATTTACTGGTGATAAAGCTATATCATCCAATAATAATAACAATATTATTAAGGATAATATTCCAGAAACTGGTATTTATATTAATTTAACTAATAATAATTATAATACTTATTTTGATGATAAGGGCATAATTAGAACAGATGTTGTTGAAAATGGAAGTATTATTACTATTACAGGTAATATTACAAATAAAGATTTAACTTTTTCTAATATAAAAGCATTTCTTTCATCTAAGAAAAACATTTACATACAAAATGGTTCAATTAGTATAATTAATAATGCTTCTTTGATTATTAACAATACAAACATCATAAATAATAATAAAGTAGGTTTACTTATTGATAGTGATAATAACCTTATAACATACAATAACATAATGATAGATTCTAATAAACCTATTGAAGCTATTATAATAAAAAAAGATAATAATAACTTAGAAAAAAATGTTATTAATATTACAAGTACAACAAATAATACAGGTATTTCAATTGAATCATCTTATAACTATTTATTATCCAACAAAATCAATACAACAACTATTTCTAAAATAACAGATACTACAATAATTGGATTAAACTTAAAATCCAATACAAATAATAACATACTATCTGGTAATCGAATACTTATGATGAGTAATATTAATGCTATTGGTGAAAAATTAATAAAATCAGACAATAATATAATTAATGATAATATATATGTATATGCATCAGAAAATGCAAAAGGAGTAGAATTAATAAACTCACAAAACAATCAAATAAATAATTATATTAACATAATAAGTAATAATACAGGATATGGAACTATAATAACTGGAGAAAAAGCATTAAATAAAAATAATACTATTTCAAATAACATAGACATAACAGCAGATACTATTATAGGTACATTATTAGAAAATACAACAAATACTAATATATCTTCAAGATCAACTTCAATGAATTATGTTACAAGAGGTAATACTGTAAGAACAATATTAACAAAAAATACAAATAATACAGAGATATTTTATTTAAGCATTCATATTACAAAAGAAATAAGTGATAAAATGCCTGATTTAATAGGAATAGAACAAATTAACTCAGAAAATACTAATATAACTGCTATTGGGATGCAGAAGTATATTTCGTCAGGAAGCTATGTAAATTACAACAGTACCTTTTTAAAACTAGTAAATACTACAAATACATATCTTGGTTCAAGAAATAACGTTTCAAGTGCTAACATAAATATAGTTAATATTGCAATTATACTAGAAAATTCAGATAATAATATTATAGATAATATAACCATAAACACCAATACAGATTATACTATAAACTTAACAAACTCAAACAATAATACTATAATAAACAATTACCTCAATGGTAATAACTTCTATGGTGGAGATAGTGCAGTTATACAAACAAATAGTCAAAATAATATCATACAAAACAACACACCTAATGTAATAATTTTAACAAATGATAATTATAACCAATACTTTATAAATCAAACATGGATAATAAATAAAACAGTAGAATTAATACTTGGATCAGACATTTACAATAAAAATATGACATTTAACAATGCAATTACATTAAAAAATCCAAGAAAATACACAATATACAATGGAACAATAACCATAAACAGTACAGAAACAAGTAATTTAAATATTCTAAAACTCAACATAACAGATGATAGAAAAACAGTTATAAATGTTATGGCAGGAACTCTAAATATTAATAATGCAAATATAACACAAATTAATAATGAAAATCAGGCACAGACAATATATGTGAATACAAATTCAAAAGTAAATATAATGAATATAAATATAACATTAAATGCACCAGAAATAAATTCAGAAGATAACACCAAAGTATCAACAGCAGCATACTCAGAAGGATCCTTAACAATATATAGGGGAAATATTACAGTAAATACAACAAAAACTGTACAAAATGGAAAAATAATTGCAATGATAAATATTGGATCTATATATTTGTCTAATATCACAATGAATTCTGAAAACAATGCGATAGCATTTATAAAAAATATTTTTAACGATACTGCTGTAAGTAATATAGGATCAAATAATTTTAATTTATACAGTAAAAACCAAACAATAGGAATAATCAGTGAAAATCATACATCTTTACGTGATAATAATATAACTCTTAATTCTCCATATACAACAGGAATAATACAAACTAAGGGATATTTAACATTAGAGAATAATAAAATAATTACAAATGGTACAAACAATACTCCATTATATTTAAAAAACTATATTTCATCATTCATAGAAACAAGAATAAATGAAAATATATTTATAAGTAATAATAACACTCAAAATATAATTGAAAACAGATCTGTGATAAATATCACAAATAATATTATAAAAGTAGAAAATCAAAGTAAAACTCATTTAATAATAATTGAAAACTCAAATAATATAAGAATTATAGGAAATTATCTAGAGACAAGTGATTTAAAAGGAAATAATGCAGTTAAAGTAATAAATTCAACAAATATTACAATGTCATTTAACAGGCCAGGAGTTCTAATAACAAATGAAAATTATAATCAGTACTTTACAAATCAAACACTAAATTCAGATATAACTATAATAGAATTTGGTTCTGATTTAATTAACAAAAGCATGATTTTCAATCACCCTGTAATAATAGAGAATCCAAATAATTACACAGTATACAATGGAACTATTATTTTTACAAAAAATGCAACAAACAGTAATATGACTGGAATAAACATACATAACACAGATGATAGACAAACAAGCCTTGAAATATACTCAAATTCAATAAATATAATAAAAAATACATTATATCAAGAAAATACTAATAATCCAGCAAAAACAATAATTGTTAATAATACAGGAAGTGTAGGATTTAGTAGGAATAATATTACAACAATAGGTAAAAATGTAACAATAATAACCTTAAACAACCTAAAAATAATAACTTCAGTAAGTAATATCATTAATGGAAAAGGATCCAATATCACAGCAATAGAAGTAACAAACAGTAAAACTGCAGCTATAATACGAATAACTACAAATAATATTACATTAGAAAGTGAAAATCCAATAACAGCAGTACGATTCATAAATTCCAAAGGAGTAAGACTTACAAATAATATAGTCATTGTTAAAACCAAAAACTATGATACACCAATAATAGAAATAATCAATCCTACAATTAATGTCATAACTAATAATTACATTGAAAGTGAAGATGTATGTGGTAACGATGCAGTAAAAAAAATTGGAACAGGAACAGCTAGTATAAACAATAATAAACCAACAAATGGAAACTATAGAACACAAATGAACATAACAACACTACCTTCAGAATTAAAAGTAGGTAAAACATATCCAATTACAATAAATGTAACAAGTATGCTAGACAAACCAGTAAATGGAACTGTTATACTAAATATTGGAGATAAAGAAACTAATTTAACATTAACAGATGGAATAGCCACATACAACTACACACCAACAAAAGATGGTGAAACCACAATAAAAATAACATACAATGACCCAACAGGTAAATATGAAAACAACACTATTACTCAATCTATAACAGTAAATAAAATAAATGCTATACTCAAAGTAGACTCAGTAAAAGGAATACCAAATACACGTATAAACATACCAATAACACTAACAGATGAATTTGAAAACCCAATAAATGGAACAGTAACAGTAATAGATCAATATAATAACACATTTGCAATAATCAATGTAATTGATGGAAAAGGAACATTTACTAAAATCTTCAGAGGAAACTTCAATCAAAACCTAACATTCATCTATGACGGAACAGAAACATATAACACCATAAACACAACAATAAACGTGGATATACATAAACTCAGCACTACTGTAATAATAGATCCAATAAATGCACAAATAGGGGATAAAATCAATCTAAAAGCAACAGTAACAGATGAAGATGGAAATCCTGTAACAGAAGGACGTTTAGTATTCAAAGTAAATGGTAAAACAATAAAAGATGCTAATGGAAACATCATATACGCAACAATAAAAGATGGAGTAGCAATGATAGAAAACTACACAGTACCAGCAAACTGGTTTAAAATAAAATCAGTACTAAATGTAGTTTATGGTGGAACTAGCACATATGAACAAACAAGAACAAACAACACAATACCAATGAATATAACCAAAAAAACAGCAACAATGACAATGACAACAAACACTACAACAGCAAAACCAGGAGAAAGAATAAAAATAACAGTGAAAATAACAGAAAAAGATGCTAATGTAAATGAAGGACGTGTCCTATTCAAGGTAAATGGTAAAACCATGAGAGATAATGAGGGATATATAATTTACCATGAAGTAAA
>NZ_MAIF01000054.1:0-3916 GCF_001729395.1 Methanosphaera sp. A6
TCTTTTGTTGATATAATTTATTTGTTTCATTTTCATTCAAGATATTTTCTTTAATAAACTTTTTAAGGTCCCTATTTATCTTTTGTTGTAATTAAAACCATGAAATTGGTGATCCATTATTAATTTATCTATTGGTTTTCCATATTCTTTTTTAAGGTCTGTTGTAACTGATTTTGATTTACATTTAGATTTATCTATCTCTAAAAATGTCTTAAATTCAATTTCTACAAAAATCTTCTATAAAATCGTGAAGTTTAATTTGTTTGTCATTCAAAATAATATTCAGAGCTTTTATTTTTAAGTTTTTCATATAAATATATACTCTCCTCATTATATAAAGACTTTCTAAGACTTTTTTATGCTTATTTTTCATAATAGAATAATTTCAAGTGTAACTTTTTAATTTAAAACTATTTAAAGAGTATTTCTAGTTTTTGTGAAAATTTTAAAAATTCAAAAATCAACTAAGTTACTGAGAGTGACTCAGAGACTATTAAAGACATAATACATATTAAATAAATATATATTACTATGAATTCCTTTAAAATATATGAAGCTGAAGTTATTGATAGAGCACTGAAAATCAATGACACACTCATAATATCAGATATACATCTAGGATATGAATCTACATTAAATAAACAGGGACTTATGCTTCCCCAAATCCAATTTGATAAAATAATAGATTCGTTAGAAAATATACAAAAAAAGGCCAAAGCTAGTAGTATCATACTAAATGGTGATATTAAACATAACTTTGGAAGGATAGATAAACAAGAGTGGAGAGAAGTGTTAAGCTTCATAGACTACCTTCAAGATATATTTATTGACATAGATATTATAAAGGGAAACCATGATAACTTCACACAATACATCTTAAATAAGAGAAATCTACACCTGAAAAATCATATGATTATTGATAACTACTATATAACACATGGACATGAATTACCACAGGAAATACCAGAAAATATTAAAACAATAATAATAGGACATGAACATCCATGTATCAGTATTTGTAGTGGTAGACGTGTTGAAAAAATAAAAACATACCTAAAGGGAACTTGGCAGAATTATAACCTAATTGTTATTCCATCATTTACACAGATAAGTTATGGTTCTGATATATTACATGAAAAAACAATCTCCCCCTTTATAGAGGATATTAATAATTTTGAAGTTATTGCTGTTGAAGAGGGAGATATTTATCCATTTGGATATGTTAAGGATATAATATCCATAAATCATGAATTAAACAATTATTAAGAGAGATGATTCTATTTTGACAAAAACATATACTGATGATGAAATTCATAAATTACTACACCCCTTTGTTAGTAAGTGGTTTAAAAGTTCATTTGAAACATTTACTGATGCACAAAGACAGGCAATACCTTCTATTACAAGTGGACAAAACATACTGGTTCTCTCACCAACAGGTTCTGGTAAAACTCTAACAGCATTTCTTGCAATACTTTCTGGTCTTACAAGTCTTAGTCAAAGGGGAATGCTTGAAGAAAAGGTTTACTGTATTTACATCTCTCCACTAAAAGCTCTTGATAATGATATTTCAAAAAATTTAGAAGCTCCACTTGAAGGTATTAATAAAGAAGCAGGATATGATCTTGGTATTAGACAAGCTGTACGTACAGGAGACACAACCCAATATCAACGTTCTAAAATGCTAAAACATCCCCCACATATTCTCATTACAACTCCTGAAACCTTATCAATACTTCTTGTTGCACCAAAATTTAGGGAAAAACTAAGAGATGTGAGTTATGTTATTGTTGATGAAATACATTCTCTTGCCGAAAATAAAAGGGGCACACATCTTAGTCTTACTTTAGAAAGACTAGAAGAACTTACTGGCGGTTTTACTCGTATTGGTTTAAGTGCAACTGTAAATCCACCTAGAAGTATTGCAAACTTTCTTGTTGGATATTTCTATGGACAACCAAGACCTTGTGAAATAGTAAATGTAAATTACTTGAAAAAATTAGATATGAAAGTACTTTGTCCTGTGGAAAATATTATTGAAACAGATGTTGAAACATTGAATGATAAATTATATAGTATGCTTCATAATCTAATTCAAAAACATGAAACAACACTCATATTCACAAACACTAGAAGTGGTGCTGAGAGTGTTTCATATAAATTAACAAGCAAATATCCAAAGTATTATAGTTCAAAAAATGTTATGGCACATCATTCATCTCTTTCAAAGGAAGTTCGACTTGAAACTGAGGAAAATCTTAAAAAAGGGAATTTGAAAGTTGTTGTAAGTAGTACCTCCCTAGAATTAGGTATTGATATTGGATATATCGATCTTGTAATTCTTATTAGTTCTCCTAAATCTGTTTCACGTGCTCTTCAGAGAATTGGTAGAAGTGGACATAGACTTCATGAAAAATCTAAGGGAAGACTTGTTGTTGTAAATAGGGATGATCTTGTTGAATGTAGTTTGATACTTAAGAATGCTCTTGAGGGAAATGTTGATAAAATAAATATTCCAATGAATTGTCTTGATGTATTATCCCAACATATTTATGGTATTAGTATTGAACATAAACAGAATATAAAACAGGTTTATAATCTAATAAAACAGGCAATGCCATATCATGATCTTTCATGGGAGTCCTATGAACAGGTTTTAAGATATCTTGCAGGTGAATACACTAAACTTGAACAAAGATATGTTTATGCTAAAATATGGGTTGACTGGGATAGTAATACCTTTGGAAAACGTGGCAAGCTTGCAAGAGTTCTTTATTCAACAAATATTGGTACTATTGCCTCACGTAGTCATGCAAGAGTTAAATGTAATGGAAAGGTTATTGGAAGTATTGATGGAGATTTTATGGAACGTCTGCATAAAGGTGATACATTTACTCTTGGTGGACGTGTTTATAAATTCATGTATGCACGTGGTATGACAGTTAGTGTTATTCCAAGTAGTTCTACTCCAAGTATTCCCTCATGGGTTTCAGAACAACTTCCATTATCATATGATTTGGCTGTGTCTATTCAAAACTTCAGGGCCATTATGGATTGGAAGTTATCCAGTGATATTTCTGAAAGTGAGATTATAGAGTATATTAAGAATTACTTGTATGTTGATGAGAATTCTGCAAAATCTATCTATTATTACTTCTTAGAACAGTACTTGTATAGTGAAATTCCATCTAAGAATAAGTTATTAGTAGAGTATTATACTGGATTTGGTGGTAGAAAATTTGTTGTTTTCCACTGTCTCTATGGTAGACGTGTTAATGATGCTCTTAGTCGTGCAGTAGCATACATCATATCTAGACGATATCATCATGATATTATGATTAGTATTGATGATAATGGATTTTATTTAAGTAGTGATTCAAAGATTGGTGGTGTTGAAGCCTTTGAGGAACTAAATAGTGATAATTTAAGAGAAATACTTATTGAAGCTATTGATAAGACAGAAACACTTGCCAGCAGATTTAGAGATTGTGCAAATAGATCTTTAATGATTTTACGTCGTTATAAGGGACATGAAAAGAGTGTTGGTCGTCAACAAGTAACGAGTAAGATTTTACTTAATTTTGTAAGGGAAATTGATGATGACTTTGCAATTCTCAATGAGGCTAGACGTGAGGTTATTGAGGATTATATGGATGTTAATAGTGCTGAGGAAGTTTTAAGTCGTATTGAAAATAAGGAAATAATTATTAAAACTGTTAGCACGACTATCCCAACACCATTTGCTTTTAATTTAGTATCACGTGGATATTTGGATGTTTTAAAGTATGAGGATAGAGGTGAATTTATAAGACGTATGCATGAGGCTATTATCAATAAGATAAACAAGAACAATACAAGAAAAATATGATTAATATTTTTTTTGGAAATTGTCAATATATCATTATAAATCATTATA
>NZ_MAIF01000055.1:0-7249 GCF_001729395.1 Methanosphaera sp. A6
AAGACCCAGCAACTGGAAAACCACTCAAAAAAAATTAAAGAATAACTTTAAATAGATAATAAAATATAACATTTTAAATAAAATTTTCATGATGTGTTTAATAAAACTAATTATGTAAATAATGGGGGAATTAAAATTACTCAAGCTAAAGTGATGATAATATTAGGAAGTGGATCTGATTATAAGATAGCAGAAAAAACTGTGAAAGTATTCGAACAGATGAAAGTACCATATGATCTTAGAGTAGCTTCTGCACATAGAACTCATAATAGGATAAAAGATATAATGACCAATTATGTTGATGGAATAGAGGTATTTATTGGTATTGCAGGACTTTCTGCTCATCTTCCCGGAGTAATAGCATCATATACAACAAAACCTGTCATAGCAGTACCTGTAAATGGCAAAATAGAAGGATTGGATGCATTATTATCATGTACTGAGATGCAATTAGGAACACCTGTTGCAACAATGGGTATCGATAGGGGAGAAAATGCTGCATGGCTTGCTTGTCAAATCATAGCATGTAATGATGAAAAAATGAGAGAAGCACTTGTAGATAAACGTAATTCATATAATCATAAAATGGAAACCTCTGAAAAAGAATTAATTGAGAAAATTGCTGGAAAATATTATACAAGAACTGAAGGGGTTAAACATGAAAGACCATCTGTTAATAAAGTATTAAATGTTTCAAAAGATACAAGAGTACTTATAATTTCTGAAAATTATTCTAACATGGATATAGTTCATAAAATAACACAAACACTTGATGTTATAAAAATACCTTCAGCATATAAGGTTATTTCTGCAACAAGATCACCTGATAAACTTGAAAAATATATGAAAACCGTGGATAATCAAATAGATTTATACATAGTTGTTTCAGGTTTATCAACAATACTTTCAGGAGCAGTAGTATCACATACAACAAAACCAGTAATTGGAGTACCATGCAATACTGGAAAACTTGGTTTAGATTCTCTTTTGTCAATGGTTGAAATGCCTCCGGGTGTTCCAACAGCAACTATGGGGGTCGATGCTGGGGAAAATGCTGCATTATATGTTGCAAGAATTTTATCAGTATATGATGAGAATATTGAAGAATCATTATATAAATACATGAAAACATTACATAGAAATAATTATTATGAATAAACATAGGTATAGGAGTTAAAAATTATGTCTCGTTTAATTGATGAAATAACTGATGATATTATAGAAATTTCTGAAGAAGTATCAACAGAATATGAAATAACATCTATTCTTAAAAAACATCCAACTGATACGGTTATATTTACAAATATTAAAGATTCAAATATGAATATAATTTCTGGAATATGCAATACTAGGGATAAAATAGCAAAATCTATAAATACATCTGTTGATAAAATTACTGAAAATATAATAAAAGCAACAGAAAATCCAACAAAAATAACAAATATTAAGAATTTTGATGAAGTTTATTCAAATAATATGGATGTAGACTTATCAAAAATACCAATTTTAAAACATTATCCTAAAGATAAGGGAAAATATATTACAGCAGGTGTCGTAATAGCAAAAGATCCAGAAAATGGTCAAACCAATGCATCTATTCATAGAATGTTAGTTAATAGTAACGATGAATTGGGAATTAGAATAGTACCTAGACAATTATATACTTATTATAAAAAAGCTGAAGAATTAAACAAACCATTGGAAATTGCAATTGCAATAGGATTAAATCCTTCAACATTACTTGCTAGTACAACAAGTATTCCTATCACTGAAAATGAATTAGAAGTGGCAAATACATTTAAAGAGGGTAATTTAACTTTAGTTAAATGTGAAACTGTTGATATTGAAGTTCCAGAGTGTGAAATTTTACTTGAAGGAAAAATATTACCAAATGAACGTAAAATTGAAGGACCATTTGTTGATTTAACAGATACTTATGATAAAATAAGGGAAGAACCAATAATAAAACTTACAAGGATGCATTATAAAGATAATCCATATTATCATGCAATTCTTCCAGCTGGGAATGAACATAAATTATTACAAGGACTCCCTCAAGAACCACGTATATATAATAGTGTAAAAAATACTCTTCCAACAGTGCAAAATGTAGTATTAACAGAAGGTGGATGTTGTTGGCTACATGCAGTAGTATCAATTAAGAAGCAAACAGAGGGCGATGCTAAAAATGTACTTATGGCTGCATTATCTGCACATCCTTCACTTAAACATTGTGTTATAGTTGATGAAGATATAAATATATTTGATGCAGTTGATGTTGAATATGCTATTGCAACTCGTGTAAAAGGTGATGATGATATAATAATAATACCAAAAGCAAGAGGTTCATCATTAGATCCTGTAGCACAAATAGATGGTACCACAACTAAAATAGGTGTAGATGCGACAAAATCATTCCATAATATTGAAGATTATGAACGTGTAAGTAATACCTTGGAAAATTAAAAGTTTTTAAAACTTTTATTATTTTTTTAAACATTTTATATTAAAATTATTTTTTTATTAGAAAAGTATATATCTTATTAATGAAATATTATTAATTAGAATAATATAGTTATGAAGAAAATATCTAAATATTATAAATGTAGAATATATCCTAATAAAAAACAAATAGAATTATTTGAAACAAATTTTGTAGCGTATGCTTATGTTTATAATAAATCTAAATTAATTTATGAAAAAGAATATAAAGAAAATCTAAAATCTGGAAAAAAGGTAGTATATTCAAATAAATATTTCTATGATATTTTAAAACAATTATTAAAAGAAAATAATCATCTAAAACAAGTAGATAAAATTATACTTATTGATGCATATCATAGACTGTTAGATTCAATAAATAATTATAAAACTGGCTTATCACAAAAACCAAAATTTATTAAAAAAACATCAACACAATCATTTAGACTCCAATGCACCTCCAAAGATAAATTGAAATGTAAAAGATTATATTTAAATGATTATGGAACATTTAAACTACATGATAAACGTGAAATTCAAGGAAAACTTAAGGAAGTTATAATTAAAAAACACAATAGTCAATGGTTTATAATATTAAAATGTAGTGATATTTCAATAACAGAGTATCCTAAAACAAATAAAAAAGTTGGAATAGACTTGGGAATAAAGAACTTGATAATAATGTCAGATGGTAAATCAATTAAACCACCAAATATATCAAAAATAGAATCAAAGATAAATAAATATAATAGAAAATTATCAAAACAAAAGGAAAATAGTAAGAATTACCAAAAAACAGTGTTGATGCTACATAAATTATATATTAAAAGAACAAATATTATTGAGGATAACCTACATAAAATAGCAATGGAAATAGTGAAAGACTATGATTTTATTGCTATGGAATCATTAGATATTAGAAATATGATAAAAAATAGAAGATATAGTCATAGTATATATAATATGAATTGGGCACGACTAATAAAACTAATAAAAATTAATGCTGAACTAAATAATAAAACATTTATACAGATACCTCAAAGTTATCCATCAACGAAGACTTGTAGTAATTGTAAAACAATAAATAATAATGTGACAATAGATGTGAGAGAATGGGAATGTCCTAAATGTAACACATATCATGATAGGGATATTAATGCAGCAAAAAATATTCTATATAAAGCAATAGAAATGTCATAATCATAATCAACCTGTGGGCGATGGGGGATAGTCTAGTAAATTTACTTACTTTAAGTATTACCTAGAAAGTATTACTTGATACACTTCAAGGCGGGGTTCTAGTTTTATAGGGCCACATACAAATAATTTTAATATAATTCATCTTTTTTTAATTATTATATTTAAATAGTATCTACAACAAATCTTATTAGCATTAATAGAAGGACGCGATATTTATGGTAAACCCTATTGAAATTATATTGATTCCAACAATCATGATTATAATAGGTTATGCTCTTAAAAGAAATAATGTATTAAATGCAAAAGATAGTACAACTTTATCAAAAATAGTAATAAATATAAGCTTGCCTTCATTGATTTTTGTAAATCTTTCAAGTGCTCATATTAATTCAAATATGGCAATATTGCCTGTAGCTTCATTTGCTGTGAGTATGGTCTGTATGTTACTTGCTTATCTTTTCTCTAGAAGTAGAGGTTATTCTAAGATTAAAACATGGACTTTAATGATTGCAGCAGCAATGATGAACTCAGGTTTTATAGGTTTTCCAATTACTTTAGGTGTATTTGGAAATGAAGGTTTTTTAAATGCAATATTTTATGATCTAGCAACAACAGTGTTATTTATAATGTTTGGTATGATACTTGTTGGAGAGTTTGGTGGAGATAAAAAAGATGTTGTGAAGAATGGTTTAAAATTTGTTCCATTATGGGCTGTTATTTTAGGTTTATTATTTAATTTTTCACACATAGAAATGGGTTATGTTTTGAAGAATGTATTTACTTATCTTGGTAATTCAACTACTCCTCTTATTATGTTGTCTTTAGGTTTAACTATTGATTTCAGGGAGATTAAACATTATCTTAAAGATTCATTGTTGATATCTCTTCTTCGTTTAGTTGTATCACCATTACTTATGTTTGGAATTCTAAGTGCTATTCATTTAACTGGATTGGCATTTAATGTTGCTGTTTTAGAGGCAGGTATGTCTACTGCAATGAATGCTTTGGTATTGTCTATTACTTATAATTTGGATAATAAGTTAATGAGTTCTTGTATTTTTACAGATGTATTGTTAAGTTTAGTTACTTTGACTGCAATCATAACATTTGTTGTATAATTCTTTTTTTATTTTTTTTAAATTTTACTTTATTGTTTCGTTTTTATATAAACATGATAAAAGTATAAATATATTGTTTTAGTAATCTAACAGTATAGGATATAATTTGTTAAATTTTTAATAGTTAACAAATGTTTTTTATAAGTTTTTTTTTTAAAAAAAACAGATTTTAAACATCATAGTCTTAATTAAATAGGTGATTTAACTTGGCAAATAATGAAGAAGTACGTATAGGAGTATACACCTGCCACTGTGGAGTAAACGTTGGTGGAGTAGTAGACTGTAAAGCAGTAGCTGAATACGTAGAAACTTTACCTGATGTTGTAGTTTCACGTGAATACAAATACATGTGTTCTGACCCAGGACAGAACCTTATTCAGGATGATATTAAAGAATTAAACTTAAACAGAGTAGTAGTAGCAGCATGTAGTCCTCGTCTCCACGAACCTACATTCCGTAGATGTGTAAAAGAAGCAGGATTAAACGAATTCTTATTTGATTTCGTAAACCTTAGGGAACAAGACTCCTGGGTACACGGAGATGATCCTGAAGGAGCTACTGAAAAAGCAAAAGATTTAGTAAGAATGGGTGTTGCAAAAGCAAGATTATTAAACCCATTAACAGCAGAAAAAGTATCTGTAGAAAAAACTGCTATGGTTATTGGTGGTGGAGTTGCAGGTATTCAAACAGCTCTTGATTTAGGTGATATGGGATTCAAAACCTACCTTGTAGAAAGAAGACCAACCTTAAGTGGAAGAATGGGACAATTAGATAAAACATTCCCTACACTTGACTGTTCAATGTGTATTTTAGCACCTAAAATGGTAGATGCTGGTAAACACGCTAATATTGAACTTTTAGCTTACTCTGAAGTAAGAGATGTTGATGGTTACATAGGTAACTTTAAAGTAACTGTAGAAAGAAAAGCAAGATTTGTAGATGAAGTAACATGTACAGGTTGTGGTGTATGTCAAGAAGTTTGTCCAATTGAAATGCCTAACTACTTTGATGAAGGAACTGGTATGGTAAAAGCAGCATACATTCCATTCCCACAAGCAGTACCTTTAGTAGCTACTATTGATGATGATTACTGTATTGGATGTAAATTATGTGATAAAGCATGTGAAATAGGTGCAATTGATCATGAACAAGAACCAACAACAGTTGAATTAGATATTGGTACAATTGTAGTAGCAACAGGTTACGATACTTTTGATCCAACAGAAAAAGAAGAATATATCTTTGATCAAGCTGAAAACGTAATTACTGGTTTACAAATTGAAAGATACATAAATGCTTCTGGACCAACACAAGGTCATGTAATCCAACCTTCCTCTGGTGAAACACCTAAGAGAATTGCTTTCATCCAATGTGTAGGTTCTCGTGATGAAAAAGTTGGAAATCCATATTGTTCCAGAGTATGTTGTATGTATGCAATGAAAAACGCACAATTATGTGTTGACCACGAACCTGATACTGAAGTAACTATATATTACATTGATATTCGTGCATTTGGTAAAGGTTATGAAGAGTTCTACAGACTTTCACAAGAAAAATACGGAATCAGATTTATTAGGGGTAAAGCAGCTCAACTTATTGAAAATGAAGATAAAACAATCACAGTACGTGCAGAAGATACCTTATTAGGTAAATCAACAGCATATACTTATGATTTAGTTGTTTTATCTGTAGGTTTAGTACCTCCTGAAGGTATGGATGATTTAAGACAAATCTTAGGATTATCTAAAAGTGCAGATGGATTCTTCATGGAAGCTCACCCTAAACTCAGACCTGTTGACACCATGACTAATGGTATTTTCCTTGCTGGTGTAGCTCAAGGTCCTAAAGATATTCCTGATACTGTAGCTCAAGCTTCAGGTGCAGCAGCAAGAGCAGCAATTCCTATGATCCAAGGAGAAGTAGAAATTGAACCTATTACTGCTGAAGTATCTAAAGATAACTGTGGTGGTTGTGAAATTTGTGTTGAATTATGTCCATTTAAAGCTTTATCCATTGTTGATGGTAAATGTGAAGTAAACATAGCTTTATGTAAAGGTTGTGGAACATGTGTAGGAGCATGTCCAACTGGTGCTTTAGATCAAGCTCACTTCAGAGATGAACAAATTTTAGCTCAAATTGAAGCAGCTTTCAATTAAGTTTAATAACTTGGTAAAGAATGGGGGATTTTTCCCTCTATATTTTTTACTTTAGGATTTTAGTCTTTTTTTATAGTATTTTATGACTTTTTTTGTATCTTCTGAGGGTGTGCGATAATTAATTTTTAATTAATAATTTTTTCTTATTTATATTTACTTGTTTTTATAATTATCCGTTATATTTTTCTATTTTTTTGTTATAAGTTTATAATTATAGTTTATAATGATTTTTTAAGGAGTATTTTACAGAATAGTTATATATAACGTTTTATAATATATTATATAGTAAAATAT
>NZ_MAIF01000056.1:0-3624 GCF_001729395.1 Methanosphaera sp. A6
AAGATGGAAAATTAGAAAAAGTAATTTCTGGAGAAATAGAAATAATAGATGATGAATAAATCATCATCCATATCCCCCACTATTTTTGTTAATTAATTATATAATACAGATTCATTTTTGTTAATTAATTATATAATACAGATTCAAAGTCATTATTTTTACATACTTCAACTGTTTTATCAAATGTATCACAAACAGCACTGACTAATTCATCCATAGTTAATTTATCAGAATCCTTTGCAGCCCAATCAAAACGTACAGTTTTTGAAGCTCCCGGCATACCTACAGCAGGTATTGTGATAATATTATAATTATCAATTAAAAGCATAGAATATACTGTTGCTATAACATCTGCATCCATATCCACTTTAGCTCCACGTTTTTCAACTTCAGCCTTTATTTCTTCTTCCTTAAACATGAAACCTGTGGGAGTTGTTTGTGGATTTAATTGTTTATCTAATAATTTTTGATATAATTCATCTTTTTGTTTAAATGCTTCTTGAATTCTCTCTGGAGAATATTTTTCTAAACCCTTAATCATACCAACAATAAGTGGTGCTTGTGCTTCTAGTCCATACTGATTAACAACTAATTTTATTTTATCAATAATTTCAGTACTTCCAGCCATTAATCCACCACGTGGACCTTCCATTAATTTATCAGTACTTGTAACTGATATGTCAGCACCTAAATCTATAGCTGTTGGTTGATTATATACTGCTCTTCTTATTCTTGCACCAGATGCATCATCCACTGCTACAATAACATCTTTTTCTTTTGCCTGTTTAATAACTCTTTTAAAGTCTTCCACACTAATTACTTCTAAATCCATTGTAGTGCCTGTTATAAAAACAAGTGATGTATTATCATCTATTTTAAATTCATCAAGATTAGTGTATTCTTCATAGTCTGCTCCAACAAGTTTAGCAGTACGTGGTATAGATGGATGTGCTGGTTTTTTTGCAAGGAAATGTACAATTTTTGTTCCAGGTTTTACAAGAGCTATAATCATTGCAACAATACCACTAGTTGTACGATTTACTGGTAATATTTTTTCTCCACCTAAATGTTTAATACCTAACTTTTGAACTTTCTGTTCATAAACAGCAGGTCCTGCATATGTTTCAAGTAATGATATGTCTTCTGGTGTTATATCAAAACCACCAGCAAGACCAGTTAAATCTATTAAACTATCAATACCATCAGTTTCAATCTTATCTTTAATTATTTTAAGTCCTTTTTCTCTTCTTTTTACTTCATTTAATGTTATTGACATGATTTCACTTCATCTAAAATTAATACTAAAACAAAATAATTAGTATATATTATAATGTGTAATAGATACTATAAAAATTGTAATAAAAAAAAAGTGTTTATAAAAATCATAGCCCCAAGATCTTTACAAAAATCATAGTAAAAATTTTAAAGAGATAGGATTTCTACAAAGCCATGTTTTATAAATACTACAGAAAAAAAGATATGATAAATGTAGAAAAATACTTAATCTACATTTACTGTAAATACATCACTAAATAATTCAATAATAAGTTCAAGTTGTTCATCAGTAAAGCTTATGATTGTAACATCATCATTTTCCTTAACAAAATATTCAGCATTTACAATAGATCCATCATCATTCATATAAATATATATTCCATCATTTATACCATTTTCAGAACCATCTAATGTTATTACAAATTTTATTAACATATCTACTGATTTAACATTTTCAAAACCATAATCTGGATTTGTTCTTTTATCTTGAAGAGCATTATTTAGCTCAACCATTCTTCTTCCTAATCTATCAACGTTACTTTCCATATAATTCCCCTTTTTTTTAATACTCGAAAAACAACTATTTATTAGTTTCTTTCTTATACTACTTATTTATTATGATATATTCATATATTATGTTTAATATACTTTAATACTATATTCTAATTAATAAGTATATTATAAAAATCTATTGAAAATTATTATAATAAAATATAATATGCTCTAAGACTAAGGAGGTAGATACTTGACTGATAAAAAATCCAAACTAGCCTCAGGTAGTATTATTATTCTACTTGGTTCCATAATTCTCAGATTAGGCGGATTTATTTATAGATTTATTTTAAGTAGACTTTTAACTACAACAGGATATGGTATAGTAGGATTAACATTACCATTTCAAAATATTTTTATTATAGGAGCATCAGGAGGAGTACCTCCAGCAATAGCAAAATATGTGTCAGAATATAAGGCAGTTGATGATAAGAAGATGGTTCATCAAATCATTATAACTGGTTTGAAATTAATGATATTCATGGCACTACTAGCAGCAGTTATAATGTTTTTAATATCAGAACCTATAGCAATAGGAATATGGCACAAACCCGAAGCATTACTGCCATTACGATTAGTTGCACTAATAATACCATTTAGTATAATTGTAGGAGCACTAAGAGGAGTTTTCCAAGGATTTTATCAAATGACTTACATATTCTATAGTAAGTTTATTGAACAAATATTCACATTGATTTTTGCCATAATACTAGTACTTATTGGATGGTATGCAGCAGGAGCAGTTCTTGGTACTGCAATAGGATTTTTAATGGCACTACTTGGATCATATTATCTTTTTAAAACTGATATGAAGAAAAACTATTTAAATGGAAACTATGAACCAATAACATTTAAGGAAGAACTTGGATTAATTCTTAAAATATTTAAATTCTCAATACCAGTTGTAATATCAGGTGTTGCAGAAATATTTTTATATGATACTGGAACATTCTTCATTGGTATGTTTTTACCAACATTATTTGCAGGTTTCTATACAAATGCAAGTGCAATTGCAAGAATACCACTTATAATATCAAATTCCATATCCACATCAGTACTTCCAGCAACTAGTGAAGCAAGTAGTCTAAAGAATAGGGAATTACTTAAATTATATATTCATCAATCATACAGATACACAACACTAACAACACTACCAGTATCAGCATTCATAATGGTATTTGCAGCACCAATTATGTCAATACTATTTGGTAAAGAATATGTTCCTGGAGCTAGTGCTCTATGGATACTTGTTACTGGAATGTTTTTCTTCTCAATATATCTTATAGGAAGTAGTATGTGTCAAGGTCTTGGAAAACCACAAAAACCAATGTATGCACTGATAATAGGAGCTATAGTGAATATGGTACTTAGCTTTATTTTAATACCACGTTATGGTATAGCTGGTGCAGCATTTGCAACAACAATATCAACATGTCTTCTTATGATAATAACAATGTATGATTTAACAAAGATTACTTCAATTCATGCACCATACTTAGACATGATAAAGATGTTTATTGCATCGTTTGTCATGATTGGTATGATGTATGTTGTACCACAAAATATTCTTGGTATGATAATTGGTGGAATAATTGGAAGTATATTGTACTTGGCCATAGTGGTCTTTACTAAGGCAATAAAAAGGGATGATGTTGTATTTATTGAACATATTGCAAATAAAACAGGTCCACTTAAAAAATACCTAGATCCAGTAGTTAGATTTATCTACAACTACACAGACTAAAATAAGTATCACCACCCTTTTTCTATTTTTTTAATGATAAAAATCTATTTCAT
>NZ_MAIF01000057.1:0-2038 GCF_001729395.1 Methanosphaera sp. A6
TGAAGCAGAAGCATTTGGTTGTAAAATAAGCTCTAATTCACACAGTCCACCATCAATAATAGAAAAAGCACCAATAGAATATCCTGAAAATCTAGACATACCCTCTGACTATACAAACAAAAAAAGATTAGCTGTTATTAGTGAATCTATAGAACTAATAAAAAATGAGTACCCTGAAGTACCAGTAATTGTTGGATTAGTTGGCCCATTTACACTAGCAGGACATATTATAGGAATAGAAAAACTAGTTAAAATGTTAAATACTGAAAGTTTTACAGTTGAAACAATACTTGATGTAGTGTTAGATGCCCAAATAGAACTAGCAAAAACATATACCAATGCAGGGGCTGATGTAATATGCATACCTGATGGTAGTGCATCACCAGATTTAATACAACCAGAATATTTTAGAGAATATGAAAAAGAAGCACTAAATGAGCTGGCAAAGAATATTAAATGTCAAAGTATTATCCATATGTGTGGACAATCAAGACCAATACTAGAAGATCTACTAGAAATTAACTTCAATGGACTATCCATAGAAGAATCAATAAATACTGGTGAAGCAAGAATGGTTAAAGAGGACCTATCTTCAGACACTGTTATTATTGGAAATATATCATCAACACAAACACTACTTAATAAAACAACAAATGAAGTAAAAGAAGAAGTAAAAGAAATACTAAAACATGGAACAGATATACTAGCACCAAGTTGTGGAATTGCACCAAAAACACCACTTGAAAATATCAAAGCATTTGTAGAAGCAAGAAATGAATATTACTTAGAAAAGAACTAATATTGAATGATAATTATGCTCCAATAAAATATAATGAAAGAACAAAAATTAAAAAAAGAAAGGAATAATTAATTTTGAAAATTAAATTTTTCCTTATTTACAAGTGGATATGTAATTAACTTATCAGTATCTAAATTTTCATTGTGCATATTAACAGCATTTATCTGAGAGTTTCCATATGTTCTATAATAATATATTCCACAACTTGTATTAACACAAGAGGAATATATTGTATATTCATATTTATCAGGACTTTCTATAAATGTACATCCATTTTGTTGTTCAACACTTGCTAGAATATGGAAAAATTGATTAACACTACTTTCCTCTGAATCATCAGATAATGAATTTGTAAGTGTAAATGCTAATTTAACAAAACGTGACATAGAGGATAAATCACCAGGAATACCCATACCCCCCATACCCCTACTATACACATCAAGATTATAATCTTTTAGAAAATCATTACTTGGTGTTTTATTAGATACTCTTCTATAATTATTTAAATTAAACATTTGCAAATCAAATGGTGGATTATTTGTTAGTATTCCTAGTGGATTATCATATACTTTTAATTCATCCTTTAAACATTCAACAGTAATTGAACTTTCACTATCTGATATAATCCAATGAAGTGGTGAAAGGGGAAGTTTATCACTATAATTTATATTAACAAGGTTAATATTTTCCAAAGCTTCTTTAACATCATCCACAGATTCATATTTACTAAGAATATATGGTATAAATTCAAATGGAGTGATATTTAATTTATTAGAATCATATTCATGATACTTTGTATATCCAGCGAAATTTAATCCAGCCATACTTAATCCTTTTTCATTCGTTGCATCATAATACAATGGATATTCATTAATACCTGCACTTATACCAATAATAGCATAGTGTGTTGTTGTTATATCATTTATCTTTCTAAATTTTAGAGGATAATTTCGTGGAGTTATCATAACTTGTTCATTATATGATATTTCATAGTCAAAGTTACGACCAAAATAATGATTTTTTGTTGTGTAATTTGCAGCAGAACACATAATAATCACCTACATACTATTTTTACTTTAAAAACTATTATTTATCTACATATGAAAAAATAGGGTTAAATACATTTAGAACATTTAAAATACAAATTCCTAAAAATCTAATATTGAATAACACATCCAAAGGAATCAATTTAATAAAAACCCACATTTTTCATATAATTTTCTATATACTACCTTATTT
>NZ_MAIF01000058.1:0-2376 GCF_001729395.1 Methanosphaera sp. A6
TTAAGTCTATTTTAAACCTTTTTGTATGATTATTTATGTTTTAGAAGATTAAAGTTTTCATACTATTAAGTCTATTTTAAACGATTTTTTTTATAGAATTGTTGCAGTAGAGGAAGTAGTTTTCATACTATTAAGTCTATTTTAAACTATGTAGTCAAAAGCTTCTGATTCAGTAATATAATCAGTTTTCATACTATTAAGTCTATTTTAAACGTTCTTAATTACTTCTTTTATTTGTCTTGCAACATTAGTTTTCATACTATTAAGTCTATTTTAAACCCATGTATCACTTGGAATTGTTTTATCCTCGTCTAGGTTTTCATACTATTAAGTCTATTTTAAACTAATTTAATATTCTTTACATATAAACGTCCACTATTAGTTTTCATACTATTAAGTCTATTTTAAACCTATAAATTCTTCAATTTCACTGTAGAAATCATTACGTTTTCATACTATTAAGTCTATTTTAAACGGAGTTGTATTAGGTATATCACTTTCATTTAAATAAGTTTTCATACTATTAAGTCTATTTTAAACAATACAATGTATACACAAGTAATTCCACCTCAAACAAAGTTTTCATACTATTAAGTCTATTTTAAACATTTTCTGTTAAAAGTATTATGTAATCTATAGTATTTGGTTTTCATACTATTAAGTCTATTTTAAACCCAAGTATTACTCCTGATAATGATGCTCAAAATCCATTGTTTTCATACTATTAAGTCTATTTTAAACTACACTACAACAACAAAGAACAACAAAATAATGAAAGTTTTCATACTATTAAGTCTATTTTAAACTGTAATTGTAATTGTATCTTTTGTTGTAGCAATAATTTGTTTTCATACTATTAAGTCTATTTTAAACTCCAGCTTAAAAGTACAAATCAAGACTATTTTATTGGTAGTTTTCATACTATTAAGTCTATTTTAAACGATTACATGAAACATATTGAAGATGAATTAATAAACCGTTTTCATACTATTAAGTCTATTTTAAACTTATTTGAAAATAGGAATAAATAGTGAAAAAGAGTTGTTTTCATACTATTAAGTCTATTTTAAACGTGAAAAATATATTACTCCACCAAATACAGAAGATGGTTTTCATACTATTAAGTCTATTTTAAACTTAGTATAACAGATTTTCATTTCTACTGCATCTAAGGTTTTCATACTATTAAGTCTATTTTAAACTATAAGTTCCATTTTATAATCTGTTTTATCTCAATTTTGTTTTCATACTATTAAGTCTATTTTAAACTCTGTTTCTGTTATTTTTGTTTTGAGTAGTTTTGTTAGTTTTCATACTATTAAGTCTATTTTAAACTGATAACCCAACGTTGCTCTTTTACGTGATTCCATAGTTTTCATACTATTAAGTCTATTTTAAACTTCAAATACATCTCCTACTTTTTTATAATCAATTTTCAGTTTTCATACTATTAAGTCTATTTTAAACTATTGTTGGCTTTTTAAGGGGGTCTGTATATTCACTATGTTTTCATACTATTAAGTCTATTTTAAACTGAATTAATATTAAAATATATTAATTTAAAAGCATCGTTTTCATACTATTAAGTCTATTTTAAACATTATTGTTTTATTTGTTCCATCACTTGTTTTCATTAGTTTTCATACTATTAAGTCTATTTTAAACGAAATACACTTGTAAAAGAATATGATATTGATGACCTGTTTTCATACTATTAAGTCTATTTTAAACACAGTTGAAATTGTACTATGTGTTTTATTTCAAGTGGTTTTCATACTATTAAGTCTATTTTAAACATTGATTGTTTTCCACATATCTTTTTGAATGTTATCAGTTTTCATACTATTAAGTCTATTTTAAACAATGGAGAATTTAAACAAGACTATGAATGGGAAGATGGTTTTCATACTATTAAGTCTATTTTAAACGAAAAAATAAAATTGTTGGACTCACCACCTCTACGAAGTTTTCATACTATTAAGTCTATTTTAAACTTAGTCCGGCTAGTTTTAAAGGGATTGATTATCCAGGTTTTCATACTATTAAGTCTATTTTAAACGTAAAATCTATAAGTATAATGACACATATTATTTGTTGTTTTCATACTATTAAGTCTATTTTAAACTTATTTTAAACACTGTTTCAATATTATTCCATATATAGTTTTCATACTATTAAGTCTATTTTAAACGTTCATTAATGAACTCATTATCAATTTCTACCTCAAGTTTTCATACTATTAAGTCTATTTTAAACTTTTATTATACTTGACATTGTTTTTATTCCTCTATTGGTTTTCATACTATTAAGTCTATTTTAAACTTAATATCATACTGGTGAGTATAATTATAATTTCATTGTTTTCATACTATTAAG
>NZ_MAIF01000059.1:0-34811 GCF_001729395.1 Methanosphaera sp. A6
AATTTAAAAAAAATATTTAAAAACTTTTTTTCTTAATTAAATTTTTTTTAAAATAAAAAAATAAGCATTTTATTTTGGTGGTTAAAGTAAAAATAGCCTCAGATCGCCCATCATTCATCATTTATTCAGAGCTCATAGGGTTCATCATTGGCTACTTTTTTTATTAATTTATCTGAGCTTCCTATTAGTTTATACAAACATCACTGATTCTTTAGAAGATTTATCTTTATTTTTATGCATTACTTTTTCTAAAGCATCTTCAAAGTTTTTAGCTGAGACACTGTGATGTTCTTCTCTTATTGCAAACATACCTGCCTCAGTACATATTGATTTAAGATCTGCACCAGATGCTGATTTTGCATTTTGGGCTATGTATTTTAAATCCACATCTACATCTAATGACATGTTTTTAGTGTGTATCTTAAGAATTTCTAATTTTCCATCTTCATCTGGAACTGGAACTTCTATGATACGATCAAATCTACCTGGTCTTACAAGTGCTGGATCTAGAATATCTGGCCTATTAGTTGCTGCTATAATACCAACATTTCCTCTTGATTCAAATCCATCCATTTCTGCTAGAAGTTGCATGAGTGTTCTTTGAACTTCACGATCTCCACTTGTTGAACCTTGTAATCTTTTTGCTGCTATTGCATCAATTTCATCAATAAATATGATTGCTGGTGCTTTTTCTTTTGCTAATTCAAATACTCCACGTACTAAACGTGAACCTTCACCTATATATTTTTTAACAAATTCTGATGCTACTATTTTTATAAAAGTTGCATTTGTTTCATGTGCTACTGCTTTTGCTAGTAAAGTCTTACCAGTTCCTGGTGGTCCATAGAAGAGAACTCCTTTTGGTGGAGTTATACCTACTTCTTCAAAGATTTTAGGATTTTTAAGAGGAAGTTCTACTGTTTCTACTGTTTCTAATACTTGATCTTTTAGTCCACCAATTTCATCATAGGTTATGGATGGTTTTTCATCTATTTCCATACCTGATACTAATGGATCTTTTTCTGATGTTATAATATCCACAATACTAAATGTTTGTTGATTTAGAGCTACTCTTGCCCCAATTTCTATCCTATCAGAATCTTTTTCTGGATATTTTAATAGAAATGATGGTCCAGTACTACTTTTTACAACAACTTGATTATCATCCAATATTTCAGATACTGTTGCTAATACAAGTGGTGGTATTCTAAATCTGTTAATTTCACTTTTCAATGATTTAACTTCACGATCTAACCTTAAGTTTTCATTTTCAAGTAATACTTTATCTTTTTCTAGTTTTCTTACTTCCCAAGTTAGATTTCGTTCAATTGCTTCATGCTTATCAATTAAATTTGTTATTTCAGTGTTTTCTTTATTTTCAATTGTATTAAATGGTTCTGAATCTTCCATAGTAAACCTCCTTTTTTTTAAATAAATTAATATAATAATATTTTTCTTTATTATATTTTATAAACAGTTATTTTATTTTTTTACTTTTAAATTTAAATTATTAATTACTACATTTTATTTCTTTAAAGTTTATTATTATTATATTATTTGATTTATTTTTTAATTACTTCGTTATACAATAGATAATAATTAAAAAAAGTAAGAAAAAGAAATGTGAAAAAATACAAAAAGAATATTTAAGTAAATAAAAATAGATATGTGTATATAAAAATAATATTTAAGTGAATAACAATGAATTGTGAAATATGTGGAACAGAAATAAAAGGTCAACCTTATAAAACTAAAATAGATAATTCTCTTATGGTTACATGTAAAGAATGCTCTAGATATGGAAAAGTTCAACAAAAACCACAACGCCAAGGAAATAATAAAAGAAATAAAAATAATCAGAACAGAAGAACAAATTCAAACAGACCATACACCCGAAAATCTAAAGAAGAAGAGTATGAACTAGTCGATGATTATGAAAAAACTATTAAACAAGCAAGAGAAAAGAAAAATCTCACACATAAACAACTTGGAGAAAAAATCTATGAAAGAGAATCTGTTATAGCTAACATTGAAACTGGAAAAATGGTTCCTGATAATAAGATTGCTCATAAATTAGAAAAAGCATTACATATAAAAATTATTGAAAAAATAGAAAGTAATGAAAGGGAATTCCAAGAGTCTAGACGTTTTAAAGAAGCTACCCTTGGAGATATAGCTCGTATAAAAAGGAAGTAAATAATTAATTACATTCCTTCAATTACTTTTTTTTGAATTTGAAGATTTATTTTTAGAAGAATAATAACCATCAAATATTTTAGATTTACTAAATTCCTTATTTAAATCTTCATATTCTGGATATTCTTCACTAATAACAATAACATGAACTGGAGGATGGATTTTTCTTAAATTCATAATACTTGTTGTTGTACTTTCTTGAACTTTAACTAGAACTGCTATTTTAATATCATCTCTAGGTTCTTGTTTTAAAACTCTTTTTGTTACATCATGCACACTTTTTAAAGAAACCTTCCTAGGTTTTCCTATTATTGATAATTTAGCATGCCTTTCTATATCTGCCAAGCCATTTAATGCTTTTTTCTTATTCATAGCCCTAACTAGTATCAATGCCATAATTTAACTCCTATTAATTAATATGAAAAAATTGAATATTTATTTAAAATTTAAAATTAAAAAAGAAAATAAAAATAGAAGACTTAACGTCTTCTAAAGAATGATTTTATTAATGTACTTCTAAATATAGCTAGTAATATTAATAAAATCCCAATTACACTTTGAATATTTCCAAGTACATCAAATACTTGAGAATCTATTGGTAAATTCCATGTTGGTGCAGATCTTCCATTTGTTGCAGGAGTATAATATACACCTACTGCTTTAATATTTTCTTTAACATTAATATCTGATGCATCAACATATTCCACACCAATTAATGTTCCACTATCTATAGCTTTATTAATTGATTGTGCAATTTTAACTGGATCATAACCATTTTTAGTTACTGATGCTATTACAACACTACTTGTAGCTTCAGATATTCCTTTTTCATCAGAACCATATGTCGATACTGATGGATTATCATCAGATACTGTTATAGCATTACCTAATGCTTGATAAGCATAAATAACTGTAAGTGGACTTCCATCAACAGGAGACACTTGATAATTTTCTGCTTCAGGATAACCTACTGCCCATCCACTAGAACTTACCTTAGAATATGGTTTTTCCATTTCATAACCTGTTTGATTTAATTGTTCTGGAGTAAACATATCTCCTGTAGTTACACCAGATACTAGATTTATTGCACCACCACCATGATCTTCTCCAGAATCTGCAGCTACTTCACCAATTGCTTCTGAAACTATTTTTGTAGCTGGATATCCATCCCTTATCATTTTACCCATGTTTATTGCAGTTTGTAATCTTACTGTTTCTGCAGTACCTGATTTTGGGTTTCCATGAGAATTACGAAGATGTATCATAGCCCCTTTAGTTCCTGGAGGTACTGTTGCTAATCCACCACTTGCTGCTTGAACATTAATTGTACTGTTGTTATCTACTGTAACAACATAAACATCAAAACTTCCCCCTACAGCAATACCTTGTGTTGGGTTAACAGCCATTAGACGAATTCCATCAAATCCATTTGCCACATTAACTACCTGTTCAGGAGTTCCATTATTTTGAAGTTGTGTAAGTGCTGATATAATAGCAGCTACACGAACATTTGAAGAACCTTCCCCCCCTGATAGTAATGCCATTTTATGTTCTTGTGAGAATATAAATGTTGACTGGAACATATTAGCTGCAAATGATTGACTTCCAGCAGCACACCCATTAGGATCCTTTCCTGTAGGATCTGTAATAACTGCCACATTCATTGTTGCTGATGCAGTAGTTGAAAATAACATGACAATAATTAGAAATAAAGCTATTTTTGCTAATTTTGATTGTTTAACCATTATATCACCTTACTTTTTAACTCCTGCAACATTAATAAACCAGTTATTTGGCTAACTCCACCAACTTCAGCATTTCCTTCAAAGTCAAGATTACTTTGTGAACTTCCATTGGTTGTATTGTTAGTTACATTAACTTGTAATAATGAGAAATCTTCAATAACTGTAACAACCACATTCCCAGTTGTTGTATCTACTTGAACACTTGCCGCATTTATAGGAGCTACTGAAGTACCAGGTATTGTTGACTTTTTAACCAATTCTACAGCATTCGTTTTAGCATCACTTAATAGAAGTTGTCTTTGTGACGTGACTAGAGTATTTCCATTAATATAACTTCCATCCCTAAAACCAGCAGCCTCTACATTGGCTTTAATTACACTTGTAGGTATTATATCATTACCTTTAACCATTATTCCAGCAATAGGAACACCATCATCAGTAGTATTTGATGAAGCAAATGCAACATAACTCATTGCACGTCCAGACAAAATCAAAATAAATGCTAAAATTAAAATGATTAAAGTATCTCTTCTAACTCGTATAAACAAAATTTCACCTCTAATCTTATATAAATTCTAGTATTATTCTATATTTTGAACTAGAACTACTTTAGAGTATAATTATAAAATAAATAAGTACCATTTATTATAATTAATATACAATTCATAAAGTATAAATCTATTATATATTTCTTGATGTTATACTATTTAATTATAACAATATTTTAAAAATTAGTTTTCTTTAATAAAAAATATAAAGGAAGATATTAGAATAATTTCTAAAATATAATTATTCATTATCTTTAATAATATCTTTATATTTGAATGCAGCTTCTCCAGTACATACTACTAAGTTAGCATCTAATTCTAATGCTTTATTAAAACCTACAAGTACCTGTTCAACTGTAGCTCCAAGTGTTCCTTTTTTATCACCTTCAGGCATAGAATCAGGCAACACTATTTTATCAGTATATTTTCCATTATCCAAAGCATGTTTTGCACATAAATATGCATTGTGTGATGCTGGAACTATGTAATTAGCATGTTCTGCTGCACAATCCAAGATTTCTTTATCACCATCAATTCCAGATTCTGATGAAGTAGTAATAACATCTACTATAGTACCATATGCATTTTTTAATTCCTTAAGTACTGATGTTATTCCTGCAGGATTATGGGCATAATCTACCATGATTTGTTTATTATGACTAATTCCTATTTTTTCCATACGCCCTCCAACACCTTTAAATGATTTAACTGCTTCTTTTATTGTTTCATAAGATATATTTAATGTTTCATGTGCAATTATTATTGCTCCAACTGCATTATATATATTATGTATACCATATATTCCTAATTTAAATTCATATTCTTCATTATATGGTGTTTTAAGAATGAATTGATTGTGTTTATCATTTATATTACATGCTAGATAGTCTGGTTTTGTATATTTTAATCCACAATTACATTCATATACTCCTACTCCACCACAAAATTCTTTAATTTGAACTTTTTTTCCACAGAAACATTGTTTTAATGTGGTTTTGTTGGAATTTGTATCTAAACCAAATGAAATTAAATTACCTTCATAATTTAGTTCTTTTAACAATGATTCAATCGTTGGATCATCATTATTTATTACAAGAGTTTTATTTCGTAATAATTCAACTAATTCTCCTTTAACTCGAGCATAATCTAGAAAACTTGAATTTTCAGATAAATGATCTGGAGTTATATTAGTTATTAACCCTACATCAGGTTTACATGCTTTTGCTAATTTTTCAAGACTTCCTTTAATACCAAATGTTCCTGTTTCTAATATGTTAATATTTCCATTTAATCTTGATTGTAGAGGTGGAATATCTGCAGTATTTCCCTGCAAACCCATTAAATTATGTTCACATGGTTTTAAACCGGCATGATATGCTATGTGTTTTAGGAGTGTTGTTGTGGTTGTCTTACCATTTGTTCCAGTAATACATATAACAGGATGTTTTGGTTCAAAAATTTCAAGTATATCTTTTACTGTTAAAATAGGAATACCATATTTTTTAATTTTATGATACAGCATTGATTTTGATTCAAGAAGTGCAGTTGGAATTATCATATAATCTGAACTTGTAAAAAATGTTTCTGGAATTTCACCATAGTATATTTTCATCTCAGGATAATCCTTTAGAGCAGCCTTAAAACGGCAATCTTCTTCGTTTACCATATCATTTGCTTGTACTTTAAATCCATGATCCATTAATAATCTTGCAATAAGATTACCATTTATTCCACATACACCTATAACTCCAAATACAGTGTTTTCATCAAAATCAGTTATTTCCATAACGTTTACATCCTTCATTAAGACCATTTATCATTCTTGTTTTTGCTTGTTGATATGAATTTGATGCATCTGGACCAAGATGTACAATTATATCCCCTGGTTTTGCATATTTCATTGCAAGTTCTGCTGCTTCATCAAGTGTACATAATGCTATTTTTAGTACATCATCATTTTCTATTGCATTTAATAAATCTAGAGCTGCATCCATATCAAGTGTATTTGTTATTTCAACATAACCTGTTGCTATAACAATATTTGCATAATCTCCAATTACACGACCACTTTCTGCTTTATCTCTTATTGTTGTTGAGTCTACATTGTCATATAATATTATTAGATTTTCATCTTTAACTGATTCAAGTGCTTGTCTTACACTTTGATCTCCATATGATGCATCATAATATGCATCAACACCATTGAATTTACCAAGATATTCCATACGTCCACCCACACCAGTAAACATACCAATACCCTTTTTAATATCATTCAACGATATTCCATACTCCCTACTTACAGCTATAGCAGCAGTTAAATTTTCATATGTATAGAATGCTATTGTATCTATTTCAATTTCAGATTCAGTAGTCTCCTTATTATTTACAATTCTAATATTATATTTACCATCATCATAGAACCCATAGTATGTTGGTGTGTACTTATCTAAATTAACAGCTTCATCATTTTCAAAGTTGAAATATACAGTGTCTTCTCTTTTATATGTTAATAAATCACCACATTGTGAATTTGCTATAAGTTTTTGACTTGCTGGAAGAATACATGCTTTACGTTCAACATATTTTTCCATAGAACCACCAAATTCACATAAATGTTCTGGTCTGAGATTTGTTAGTACTCCTATTTTTAAGTCAATTTCCCCCATTAATCCAAGTGTTCCATGGGGTAATTCTAGAATTGCAATGTCTGCCCCAATATATTCCCCCTTAACAATATCATCAACTATTGCTTCACTTACCAAGTTCCATTTCATTGAAGAACATTGATAAACATTATATCCTGCAGCTTTGAAGATATTTGTTAACATATCTGTTGTGGTTGTTTTACCAAAAGATCCTGTTATACCTATTTTATCCATAGGTAATATTCTATTAATAATATCACTGATTGTTTTTCTTGTAACTTCCACTTTATCATGTTCTTTAATTTCTTTACGAATTGATGCAGATTCTGGTATTGTTGGTGCTAAAAATACTGCATCATATTTTGTTATATCTGGTGATTTATTACCTAAATCTAAGGTTACTCCTTCATTTTCCATTATTTTAAGTCTATCTTGTCTTCTAGTTGTAAAATCATCAAATGTTTTTGTATCAGATATTGTTACATTAACACCTTCATGATTTAATAATCTAGCTACTGGTCTTCCAGCATTTCCCGCCCCTACTACTAAGCATGATTCAAAATTCAAAGACTACAACTCCTTTTATCTTAATAATAAAATTTTAATATATTAATCTATAGTTATATATTCTTTCAAGTGTATGATGAAAAAATAATTCATTCCTAATAAATTATCTATTATTATTTATAAATATTTTTAATTATTATAAAAAATCAAGTAATAAAAAAAAGTTAAAAAAAAGAAATGATATTTATTATATTATATCATGTTTTTTTAGAATTCTACTTGCAGGATCCATTCCTTGAGCACCCAATAATAATATAACATCATCATCCGATGCTAAGTTTACAACATTTAATAATGATTCTTCTAATGATTCAAATAACATAAAATGAATATTATTTTCTTCTAATATTTCTAAAAATATATTTTTTTCAGAATCAACAACAGTATTTAAATGATTTACAACATCAACACTACATGTTAATAATAAAGTATAATTATCCCTATCTTTAAGCGATTTTACCAAAGCTTCGGCTATTTCACGATTAATATCATCACCACGAGAACCTCTAATAGCATTGACAATAAACAAATTATTACCTAACTTAGATCCATTCTCAATAGTTAAATTAATTCCAGATGGATTATGTGCAAAATCATCAATAATAATAGGATTTTCCCTAAGCTTAATAAAACGTCTTGCTAATGGTTTATAATTTTTTAAAGATTCAATTACTCTACCCCTATCCATATTTCTATAGATACATACAGCTAGTGCTGCCATTATATCTTGTATGAAATGTATTGAATTAAATGGAAGATCCTTTTGCTCAACATACAATTCATTTCCAGAATAAATACCAACACCTTCCTTATATGAAACAGATAAAATATTATTTTCATCATAATTTCCAAAAAACATGACATTGATATTTGATTGATTTGATACAATATTAGCCATGTTTCTAATATTTTCATCCTCATAATTCAATACAAGTAATGATTCTTTATCCCCATTAAGTAATGCTTTTGCTGCTCCAGATATTTCATATAATAAATTGTCAAATGATTTAACTAAATTAATATGATCCATGGATGCATTTGTAATTATAACACTATCTGCATCTAATGCCCGTATCATCTTATTAGAATGATTTTTCATTATTTCATCATCCCATCCTTGAACTTCAGATACTTCTAAAGTAATTACATCAATATTATTATTTTTATGATAATAATCAGATAATTCTGATGCTACTCTTGGATCTATAAGGGTATTTCCTTCTGATTCTGCATCAGTATTTGTGTAAGTATCATAATTAAAATCTGAAAAAATAGTATAGAGAAGATGAGTAGTTGTTGACTTTCCATTAGTTCCAGTCACAGCTACTTTAAATGAATCTTCTGCATATTCTTTAACAATTGTATTTAATGCAAATGCAGTTGCATATTCAATATGCTCAGTAACGATAAGAGAAAAATTCAATGCTTTTGCCATACTTATTGCATCATCATGAGGATTTTGAGTTATTAAACAAGAAACTCCCTTTTCATTTGCAATTTCTATACCCTTACCATTAATTTTATGTCTGATAACTATATCATTTTCAGAAGCTTTATTTAAAAAGGTATAATTTCCTGACAATAAATTATCAGGACCATATAACACTCCTTCAATTTTATTAGCTAAATCAGATGCTTTAATACTAATTTCTTGCAATGTTTCACCTCAATTTATGTCTATATTATGCCAAATAAAAATAAGGCAATAATAGAAACTACCAATGTAACTGTCCAATATAACAAAATAATTTTTTGTTCAGACATACCATGATAATTCAATGTATGATGCAATGGTTCAACAGGTAATGTTATAATATGTGACCTATGTAAAAGACTTATTATTACAGATACAATTGGTACTGCCAGAGCAATTATTGAAAATATCAATGAATTTCCCAGTAATGCTGCTGTCATATAACCAGTACCTAATGCATATGATCCAGTATCCCCCATGAAGATTTTTGCAGGATAATGATTTAATACTAAAAATCCTACACATGCACCAGCAATTATTATAAATGGTAATGCTGCTACAGAACCTGTTGTTACATTAGCATACAATGCTGAAGCTATAGATGCTATTGCAATTATACCTGCAGCTAATCCATCCATACCATCAATTAAATTAACCGAATTTATAGAACCAATAATTGCAAATAATGCTAAAGGTATCATTAAAATACCAAGTTCAAAACCACTTACAGATGTTGGTAAAAATCCAGGAAGTATTACAAAACATGCAACTACAAACTGAGTAATTATTTTTTCACTTTCTGTAGTTTCACTTTTAATTGGAATTTCATCAATTAAAGTAAGTTTATGTTCTTGTTCAACGATTTTATTATAATCTGCTTTAGCTTTTTCAGATGCAATTCTAGCTTCTTCACCCGGTTCTAAAGTCAATAAACCTATACTTACAGGTTTATCCCCATCATTACGTACTACTTTCTGATATTCTTTTACTTTAAATCCAAGTAAATCATCAAACATTCCAAAAATTCCTGCAACTACCATCATAATTACAGTTATTAATAAATAACTTGTAGAATGCCAATCGAATAAGAATAAGGCCATTACTGAAACACCTATTAAAATACCAAAACCACCCATGGTTGGTGTTCCACTTTTTTGTCTATGTTCTGATATTATAGGATTATCCCTTATGTCTGCTACCAGTAATTCTCTTCTAACAACAGCAGTAAATAGTGCTGTGACAATTATTGTTAAAGCAAATATTAGAACGTCTACTTGACCTATCACTAGTTTAACCCCCTAAGTTTAAAACTAAATTCAGTATATAGTTAGTTATTTTTTTTAATATTAAAATAAGTAACTGTTATTTAAAATAAAGTAATATCCAATCTAATAGAAAAAAAAGAAATGTATATTAAAATATGACTATAAAATAAGAAATATAACTTTAATAAGTAATATAAGTATTAAAAATAAAAAATAAAAGGAAATAAATAGTTTAAATCACTAATTATTTAATTAAAATGAATATTATTTGCATTTGCATAATCACTTACTAATTCATATGTTAAATTATTTAATTTATTTCTAGATGTTGCACGAATTGTAAGTCTTTGATAATTCTTTGGACCATGGACTATATATGAATTTTCTGATGAAAATCTCTTCTGGGATGGAATATTTTCTTGTGGGAAATTTCCAATAGGAAGTTCTGTAGAATAATAATTCTCCATAGAATTTCTTACATCTTTTGCACTCCAATGTCCCTTAGCCATATCCACCAATTGACATAATGGATAGATATTCGTAGTAGCTGCTGTCATATATCTTGTTCCACTAGGTCTGGTATTTAATTCTATTACATAATCTAATTTTGAATTATTATCATGTAATATATCAATATCCATAGTACCATCCAAGCCAACTAAATTAGCAATTCTCTGTGCAAGAAGTCGAATATCCCTATTATGAGCAACATTATCTATACCTTCAATTTCAAGAGGTGCTTGTTTTATTTTCTTCAAAGGATGTGTTCCATTTAATGTTGTATCACCTTTATATACTGGAGTTAATGCTACTGATTCATTATTCCAACGTAATACCTCAATTGAAACTTCAAATCCTTCCACATATTCTTCAGTAAAAACATTACTCTTGTTATCTAAGAACTCATTAATATCATCCCTATTAACAGCTACTTTTACACCTGTTCCCCCTTGACCTTCAGGAGTTTTTAATACTATGGGTAAATCTTTTTCAATATCATCTATATTATAAGGTTTATTTAAAGCATGAAATTGTGGTGTTTTAATATTATTTTCCTTTAATAATTTCTTTGTATTGTATTTATCTGCAGCAAGACTTGCTGTTTTATATGAAGATGCTATAACAGGAATACCAATTTCTTCAAGTTCATCCTTCATTTTACCTACATCAGGAAGAGGTGGATCAATACCAATTAATGGAATAACAGCATCCACATCTTCCTTAATTGCTATTTCCATAGGTTTATCCATACCTCTTGGAACTATATAATTATAATCAGCTAAATCCAAATTTATTGCATTTTCATTTGATTCCGTTATTATTGAAGTTATATTTTCTTGTTTAAGATACCAAGATACATCATCAAATAAACGTGAACCTATAAATAATATTTTCATCTTAAAACTCCTTAAACTAATTTGGCTATTATATCTGTTAAGTCATTAGCACTACTTTTAACTTCATCAGATATTGTATTTATTATATTCATTTCCTTTGGTTGTATTCCAATTGTTAAAATTTTACTTCCAATAGTTTCTTCAATATAATTTATTATGAATGATATTGGCATAGAATGTGTTGAAAAATTGAATGTGTCTATTTGATTCTTTGAAATGGTTATTATAGAACCAGCTTTAGCATCAAATTCAACTGCATCCACTATTATTATATGTGATGGTTTTAACTTTCTTATTTCTTGTGTATGATTTTCTGGTGCTGATTCAGTATTTAACAAGTATACATCATCAGTATTTTTATCAGTTAAATTAACTAACTTCTCATATAATAAATCAAGTATTAATGGTCCTACACCATCATCTCCACGTAAGGGATTTCCTATACCTAAAATTAATAATTTTTCATAATCAACAATAAAATCATTTATTTCTTCTGATATTTGTTTTAAGTGTATTTAAACCACCACCCATAATATATTCCATATTAATTATAATTTCATCATCAACATCAACATCCATACAATCTACTGGTACTATAATTGGTGGATTTAACATTGGTGTTGGTTCTAAAATAATATTATCTGTTAAAATAGTATATGTTGTTATTTTTAATGCATTTATCTTTCCAGCTTTCATAATATTTATAGAAATTTCTACATTAACTTTTTCACATATTACATCTTGAAATGATATAGAATGATATTTAATTTCATCAGATAATGATATGTACTCTGGAATATTATCTTCATAATATGTTATATGATTAATATTTGTTGAAATTATCTCTACAGTTGAATATACTGATTTAGGTATGAAAACTGTATCTTCCTTTATGTATTTATGAGCATTATTTATTACTGGAACTTGTTCTTCATCAATTAAAGCTGTATCTAACATTTCACATATGATTGTATCGGCCTTTTCTGGAAATTCATACCTACTTGCATCTGTTTTTATTAATTCAATATTATCATACTTTGACAAATTCTTTTTAGTACTTTTTATAATGAAAGGGTTTTGTTCTAAAGCATATACTTTTTTAGCATGATTTGCTGCTAATTGAGCTAATATTCCAGATCCTGTTCCTAAATCATATGTTATCCCACTTGTTTTTTCATAAATTGCCCTTTTAAATGAGTTTACTCTTTTTTTATCCTTTGTTAAATCATCATAATATGTCATTGTATAATTCTTTGTTAGAAGAATAATAAATTTTTAATTATATTAAATAATCCAACCATATTAATCATCTAACAAAAAATTCTTCTTTTTCTAGTAATTTTATATTTTTAAGAATAAAAATATACTCAGTTTATTATTATTCTTTTTATACTTATACTAAGCACATAAATAAACCTAATTCATATAATATCTATGGAGATTACTTAATAAAACAAAATAAGATAAATAGTTAATAAAATAAGATAAATAAAAAAAGTTTAAGAATAAAAATCCTATGAAAATTACCCTATTTACTACGATAAAGTATTTTTTCATGTAATAATTTTTTCTTAAGTGCTATCAAGTTATTTGAAATTAAATTCTATAATTAACCAAAGATATGTGTATTTTTTTATGTGGGTATAAATAACTTCATCTAGTTTTCTTCAATACTTACTTTTTCAAGTTCACCAGTACCTGCACTGGTTAATTTAACATGTTCAACTCCTTTTAGTCTCATGAGTTTTTCTGTTAATTCACGTATATATATAACGTCACCTTTTACAATAATAACTTCTAAACAATATTTATCACTCATGTGTATATGTAGACTAGCATCAATTTCATCACGATAATCATGTTGAATATCAGTCATAGATTCCATTACTCCAACGTAGTGATGATCATAGATAACAGCTATAACGCCTACACGTTCACCTTCCATATCATTCATCCATTGATATCGAAGAATATAATCCTTTAATGCATCACGTATACCTTTAGAACGGGATTGATATCCTCGATCACGTAACACATCATCAAATTCATTTAAAAGCTTATTTGGTAACGACATACTTATTCGCATAAATATCTCTCCAAATAACTTGGTTATAATATGCATATAAATTCATATTAATAAATATATTTATGTTTTTATTATTAATAAAAATATGCTTAAAAAAAATAATTCCCATCTAAAATATAATAAACTAAAGTCTAAATAAAACAATAATATAATTTATACATATTAAAAAAAAAGAATAAAGAAACTATAATTAGAATACAAACCCAATATAATAAATATTCAAGGAAAAAAAATTCATAGATTAGAAAAATAAGTATTTTCAATGTGATTAAAATGATTGTAAAAGAAGTTATGAATAAAAATATTTATTATATTGGCCCTGATGAAAGTGTTAGATTTGCTCTTAAAGAATTATATTCATTAGGTGTTCACAGACTCTTTGTTTTTGATGATAATGACTGTCCAATAGGTGTTATATCCTATGAAGATATCATATTATTAGAAGGGTCTGAAGATACAATGATTGACCTAGATATGGTAAAAGTCAGTGATTTAATGACAGAACATATTACTACAATCAACGCTAATGCTAAAATTCAAGATGCAGCAAATCTTATATTAAGAGCTGAAGTATCAGGATTACTTGTTGTTGAAAATGATAAGAATGTAGGTGTTTTAACAAAAACTGATATCTGTAGATTAGTTTCTTTTTCAGATGTTATTCCAAAATAATATTTTTTCCCAAATATTTTTTTAATTAAAAAAAATAACAAACCAAAACCTTTAAATATAACATGTTATAAAACTACTATATAGATGCTAAAGTGCATCTGTTTATTTGTATGCAGCGATAGTCCAGGCTGGCTAAGACTCTACCCTGCCACGGTAGTGACCCGGGTTCAAATCCCGGTCGTTGCATCTTTCATATGCGGTTGTAGTCTAGTCTGGCTAGGACTTGGGCCTTCCAAGCCTACGACCCGGGTTCAAATCCCGGCAGCCGCACTATGATTTTAACAAATATTTCTACTAATTCTAAAAACAAATCAAAAAAATAATTAAATCTTATTTTATAAAACAAACTTTTAATTAAAACAGCATACTATAATATATACATACAAAAAAAAATTTTAATGAAAAAAGAATAGATGATTAAATTGATGGGTATAATTGTAGGTGCTGGACGTATAGGTTATAATTTAGCAAGAAATATGGCTGAAAAACATGATATAACACTTATTGATAAAGATAAGGAACTATGTGAAAAAACAAATTATCTACTTGATTGTTATGTTATTCATGGAACTGGTACAAATACTAAAATTCTTGAAGATGCTGATATAGCAAAAGCAGACTTTTTTGTTGCAACAACAGGAAATGATGAAGTAAATCTTTTATCATCAGTATATGCTAAAGAACATGGTGTTAATATAATTATATCAAGATTAAATAACACAGAACATGCTGAAATATTCACTAAATTTAATATACCCTTTATTAATCCTGAAACTAGTGCTATGAGACTTATTGCAAGAAGTATTGTACGACCAACTGCACAATCACTAGTATCATTAGGACAAGGAAATGCTGAAATTTTAGAATTAAAAGTTAAAAATAAAGATCTTGCATTCATACCCATCTCTGAAATTGAAAATAACACAGATAAATTTATCATAGTTATGGTGTATACAGATAATGAAACTATTATTCCAACCAAAGAAACAATGCTTGGATATGATGATAGTGTAGCAGTACTTGTAAAAACTGAATATGTAAATGAAATACAAGACTTATTTACTAAAAATACATCAGAACTTGAATAATATAACTATATTGGGGTTTGAAAATGATTAATCCTAAAATAATTACATTATCTAACTTCTTAAGAAAAGAAGGAATGATTGTAAGTATACGCAGTACAATAACAGCAGCAAATATTTGGGAGAAATATCATGAAACATTTAATGATGAAGAAATTAAAGAATCATTAAAATGTATTTATGTTAAAAATAGGGAAGATATACATAAATTTGATCTTATATACAACAGATTATTTTCGAAAAAAATAGAAAGAAAAACAAAAAGACAAAAACAAGAACCTAGACAAAAATATGACAATACTTCCAATAATGAAATTAAAAGTCAAAAAAGTAATCCAAATACAGAATATCTTGAAAACCAAGAATTAATTGAAAATAGAAAACAAAAAAAAGTAATTAATGATAAATTAATGAAGGAGAGTATAGTACTTTTAGATAATAATGATAGACGAGTATTTGATATATGTCAAAGACTAAGTAAAAAAATAGCTAACCAGCGTTCTAAACGTAAAAAACGTTCTCATTCACACAATATAAATATGCCAAATACTATCAGATATAATCTTAAAAATGGTGGACATTTAGTAAAATTAATTCATCAAAAACCACCTAAAAAAAAGACAAAACAAATATTTCTCTGTGATATTAGTGGTTCATGTGAATGGGTAAGTACATGGTTTTTTGCAATATTATATGGTTGTTATAAAACATTTGATAAAATAACAGTTTATGATTTTGATAATAAAATCATTGATGTGACAGATTCATTAACCTCAGAATATGAAAATACCTATCAAATAAATTTTGCACATCAACGATTAGGCATTAGACCCTTTGGACAATCAGATATGACCACATCATTTAAACAATTTCGAGATGAGGCAACACTAAACAACCATACAGATGTAATAATATTAACAGATTGTAGAGATTGGACAGGTAAACGTGAAAATGGAGTTCTTGAAAGTGCAACAATACTTCATGAAATTGTTCAAAAATCACGTAAAGTTATTATATTAAATCCAGAGAAGAAAATCAGATGGAAAACAAGAACCAGTTGTGTATCTGACTATGAACAAGCAGGTGCTATAATCTATGAAACAGGTACTTTAGATCAGTTTGCTAGAGTTATAAGTGCATTATAATACTTAAAAAAATATAAAAGATGAATATGATTAACAATAAAATTCTAACATTGAGTCAATTTCTAAGATTTGAGGGAATAAATGTCAGTATTAGAAGTACAATTAGGGCTTCAAATATATGGGATAACTTTCATAACAAATTTAATTCAGAAGAATTAAAAGATGCTCTGAGAAGTGTTTATGTTAAAAATAAGGAAGATATTCCCAGATTTGAACGCTCTTATGATTATGTTTTTATATATAATAAATCTATTGAAAATAATCCCCTCAAACAAGATCATGTTGAAATAAATACTACAAACCATAAAACTAATCAAAAACAAAAAAAAGTAGAAAAGGATACTACTCGAGAAACAATAATTAAAAGACGTTTAAAACAGAAAAAAATTGTGGATGAAAGCATTTTAGATGAGGAATTTGTTAGATTAGATACTATCGATTATAGAGTTTATGATATATGTAGAGATTTTAGTAAAAAAGTAGCTAATCATAGATCTATACGAAAAAAAAGTAAAAAATCCAGAAGTGTAAATATTCCTAAAACAATTAGGAAAAATCTTAAAAATGGTGGACATTTAATAAATCTTATTCATCAAACTCCTCCAATGCATAAATCAAAACATATATTTCTCTGTGATATTAGTGGTTCATGTGAATGGGCAACAACATGGTTTTTTGCAATGCTTACTGGATGTCATGATTCATTTGATAAATTAACATTATATAATTTTGATAATAGAGTAATTGATGTAACACATGCACTTGATTCTACTTTTAAAAATTCATATCAAATAAATGTAGGTTTACAATCATTAGGTCTTAGACCTAGAGGTCATTCAGATATGACTAAATCATTTAATCAGTTTTTAAAAGAATCTGAATTAAATAAACATACTGATGTTATATTACTTACAGATTGTAGAGATTGGACAGGTAAACGAACTAATGGTGTCCTTGAGAGTGCTAAGGTTTTACATAAAATAATTATTAAATCTAGAAATGTTATTATTTTAAATCCCGAGAATAAGTATAGGTGGAACACTCCCACAAGTTGTGTTAGGGATTATCAGGAAGTTGGTGCAAAAGTTTATGAAACAAGCACCCTTAAACAGTTTGCTAAGGTAATTAAAGAAATATAAAAAGGGATTAATCCCTTAATAAATCTTTAAAAAAGGACATATCTACATTATTTGCAAATAAATCTCCAAGTTGATCATAGTTTACTCTTTTTGATTCTTTAAAGTCATCTTTTGTTAGGCCTAATGGTTTTAATCCCTTGTTTATACGTAGCTGATCTGTGAATTTTCTTCTAAATTCAAAGTTATGGAATATTCCATGGAAGTATGTTCCACACACATTACCATTTATTGCTCCATCATAGAGACCTGATTCATCATTACCTTGTCCTTTTTTTATTTTAATTAATGGTTCTACATCACCAAGTATTGTTATACCTTCATGTAATTCATAACCTGTTACTTTAGTATCTTTTTCAAATCCAAGTGAACTATCTTTTATTATTGTACCTTCACTTTGTTGAACAACTTTTTCTATTTGTCCAAATTCAGTAGTCATATCAAGTAGTCCTAATCCTTCTACAGATCCATACTTTGATTCAGAACATGACTCATCTATTATGTTATTAGACAACATTTGATATCCACCACAGATTCCAAATATTGGTATTTCTTTTGAGATTTTTTTAATTTTATCAAATGCTCCTGATTTTTTAAGTTCTACTAAGTCATTTACAGTATTTCTTGTTCCAGGTATTATTAATGCATCTAAGTCTTCAAGGTCATCATAAATACTTACTAATTTTATTCCAATATCCTCTTCATAGTCAAGTGGATCTATATCTGTGAAGTTAGAAATTCTTGGTAGACGTAGCGTTCCAATTGTTATTTTTTCATTTTCACTAAAATGATGTGTTGATAAGGAAGCTGAATCCTCTTCTGGTAAATTTAATGTCTCATCATATGGTATTATTCCAATAACTGGAATATTTGTTAGTTCTTCTATTTTTTCAATACCTGGTTTTAGTACATCAGCATTTCCTCTAAATTTATTGATAATAACTGCTTTTATACGTTTTCTATCTTCTTCAGGTATTAAAAAATATGTTCCAACTATTGATGCGAATACTCCACCTTGATCTATATCTGCTACTAATATTACATCTGCATCAGTCATCCGGGCTATTAACATGTTTGCCAAGTCTTTATCATACATGTTAATTTCTGCAGGTGATCCTGCCCCTTCTATAACTGTTATATCATAATCTTCTTTAAGATATTCTAAAGATTCTTCAATTGCTTTAATTGCTTGTGTTCTGAAGTTATTTTGATAATCATCAAATCTCATATTTCCTGCAGGTTTTCCTTGAACAATCACTTGCGAAGTAAAATCTTCTTTTGGTTTAAGTAATATTGGGTTCATATTACAGTTTGGTTCTATTCCTGCTGCTTCTGATTGCATAACTTGTGCTATAGACATTTCATCATTATCAACTGTAGTATATGAATTTAAGGACATGTTTTGTGATTTAAATGGTGTTACTCTATATCCTTTTCTTGATAATAAATTACATAATGCTGCTACAGTTAATGTTTTTCCAGCATTTGATGATGTACCTTGAAACATTATATATTTCATTAATTTATCCCACCATATATTTTGTTAAATTTGATAGTTTTATATTTGTATTAGTTAAAATTTAATACTATTGAAAAAATAATAGATACACGACATTATAATTGTAATATTTTCTAAAAAATAAAAGCACTATATATTATATTGAGAAATAGTAGGTTTTAAATACCTGCGGTTACTTAAATTTATTATGAACTTTAAATATATAATAAATATAGAAAAATATTAAAAAAAAGTATTAGGATAACAATTAAAAATATAACATAATTAAAAGGAGGGTTAAATATAACCAATGAAATAAATAATGAAGAGAAAAAAGAAGAAACCGTCCTTCAAAATAATGAAAAAGAAAATCAGGAAAACACAAACAACACAGAAAATACTAACAAAGACAAAACCGACTTAACAAAACATGTTGTATCTGAAATTAATCCAGAAGAATATATTGATACAGATGAAATAGACATACCACCCATGTTAATTGACCAAATAATTGGACAAGAAGAAGCAGTGGAAACTATAAAAAAAGCTGCAAAACAAAGACGTAATGTTCTACTTATAGGAGAACCTGGTATTGGTAAATCCATGATAGCTAAAGCAATGGCAGAATTATTACCACCTGAAGATTTACAAGACATACTAGTATATCCCAATGTTGAAGATACAAACAATCCATTAGTTGGAGTTATGCCGGCAGGTCAAGGTAAAAAAGTAATCGAAAATGCTAAAAAACAAAATAAAGGCCAAGAAGAACGTAGAAACATACTGATGATTACTATAATTGCATTTATTATGGCAATAGGATTTTTAACAAATCAATTCCTAAGTGCAATAATTGCTGTGGGAATAGTGTTCTTTGCACTCTACCAACTCAGACCAAAAGGACAACAATCAACACCAAAACTTCTTATAAATAGTGATGGTAAAGAAGTAGCACCATTTGTTGATGCTACTGGAGCACATGCAGGTGCATTACTTGGTGATGTAAGACACGACCCATACCAATCTGGAGGATTAGGAACTCCAGCTCATGAAAGAGTAGAAAGTGGAATGATACACAGAGCAAACAAAGGAGTACTATACATAGATGAAATCGGTACAATGACCATGAAAACACAACAAGAACTCCTAACAGCAATGCAAGAACACAAGTACCAAATTACAGGACAAAGTGATAACAGTAGTGGAGCAATGGTTAGAACAAATCCAGTTCCATGTGATTTTGTATTAGTTGCATCAGGAAACATGGAAGTATTAAAAGATATGCATATAGCACTTAGATCAAGAATACGTGGATATGGATATGAAGTATTCATGAAAGATTCCATGAAAGACACCCCTGAAAATCGTAAAAAATTAGGTCAATTTGTAGCACAAGAAGTTAAAAACGATGGAAGAATACCACATTTTACAAAAGAAGCAGTAGCAGAAGTTATTAAAGAAGCACAACGTAGAGCTGGAAAAAAAGATGCTTTAACACTCAAACTAAGAGATCTTGGTGGACTTGTAAGGGCTGCTGGAGATGTAGCTGTTGAAGAAAATGCTAAAGAAGTAACAGTAGAACATGTACATGAAGCAAGAAAACAATCAAGAACATTAGAACAACAAATAGCAGACAGATACATATCCCAAAGAAAAGAATACAGTGTATTCTCAAATGAAGGATCTAAAATTGGTTGTATCAATGGTTTAGCAGTTATAGGAAATTCAAGTGGTATTGTTCTACCAATAGCAGCAGAAGCAGCACCATCCCAGAGTAAAGAAGAAGGTAAAATAATTGCAGCAGGTAAACTTGGAGATATAGCAAAAGAAGCTGTGCAAAATGTTGGTGCTATTATTAAAAAAAGTATTGGTACTGACATATCAAATTATGATATACACATCCAATTTGTACAATCATATGATGGAGTAGAAGGAGATAGTGCAAGTGTATCTATGGCTACAGCAATTATTTCAGCAATAGAAAACATACCAATCGATCAAACACTAGCATTAACTGGTTCATTAAGTGTAAGGGGAACAGTACTTCCAATTGGTGGAGCAACATATAAAATAGAAGCTGCTGCTGAATCTGGAATGAAAAAAGTACTTATACCTGCATCAAACATGGATGATGTACTTATTGATAAAAAATATGTAGATCAAATCGAGATTATTCCAGTTAAAACATTGACTGATGTATTAGAACATGCACTTGTAGGACCTCAAAAAGATGAATTTATCAAAAGTCTAAAAGAAAATAAAATTGATAAAATAAAAAATTACATACCAAATCCCACAGACATAATCAATTCTAAACCTTCCAAAAGTAACAATTAAATAATAACCTCTTCTTTTTTTATTTTTTAAAAATCATTATTAACTATTTTCCAAGATATACATAAATAGTAATAAGTAGAAAAATTAACACTAGAAATAAAAAAAATAATAATTCTTTTTTTTAAAATAATACTAAAATTTAAAATAAAAAAAGAACATAATATTCATTTTAAAAGATGTAACATAAGTAATAGAAGAATACGCCAGTATTATTACACAGAATATCCTATAAAATGAAAGAAATATAAAAGATAATTATACTCTGAAACAGGAGAACCAAAAAATGGAAAAATTAAAATTTAAAGACTTAAATATATCTCCCGAAATACAAAAAGCAGTTGCAGATATGGGTTTTGAAGAAGCATCACCTATTCAATCATTAGCAATACCTCAAATATTAGCCCATAAAGATGTTACTGGTCAAGCTCAAACTGGAACTGGTAAAACTGCTGCATTTGGAATACCATTACTTGAAAATATAGATAGTGAAGATAATAATTTACAAGCAATTATTTTATGTCCTACACGTGAATTAGCAATACAAGTAGCAGAAGAATTAAGAAAATTATCTGTTTACCTTCCTAAAATAGATGTACTTCCAGTTTATGGTGGTCAACCAATAGATAGACAAATTAAAGCATTACAAAAAGGTGTTCAAATAATAATAGGTACACCAGGACGTGTAATGGATCATATTGATAGGGGAACTTTAAGTTTAAATAACATTAAAACAGTAATCTTAGATGAAGCTGATGAAATGTTAGATATGGGTTTTAGAGAAGATATTGAATATATTTTAGAAGATATCCCATATGAAAGACAATTCCTATTATTCTCTGCAACATTACCTCAAGAAATACTTCAATTAGCACAGAGATACCAGACAAATCCAGAGATTGTTAAGGTTACAAAACATGAATTAACAACACCTGATGTTGAACAGAAATATTTTGAAGTTAAAGAAGATATGAAACTTGAACTATTATCTAGATTATTAGATTTACATGATTTTGATTTATCATTAGTATTTTGTAATACAAAAAGAAAAGTTGATAAACTTGTAAGTCACCTTCAAATAAGAGGATACCTTGCAGATGGATTACATGGCGATCTTACACAAAATCAAAGAGATCGAGTAATGAGTAAATTTAAAAAGGGAAATATCGAAATATTGGTTGCAACAGATGTTGCTGCTAGAGGTATTGATGTTGGTGGTGTTGAAGCAGTATTTAACTTTGATATACCAAATGATAATGAATATTATGTTCATAGAATAGGACGTACTGGAAGAGCTGGAAAAACTGGAAAAGCATACAGTTTCGTATCTGGACGTGAAATATATCAACTAAGAGATATTCAAAGATATGCTAAAACTAAAATAGAACAAGCACCTATTCCTGCCCTTAGTGATGTTGAAGAAGTTAAAAAAGATAACTTCATTGAAGAATTAAAAGAAAAAATTAATACTGAAGATATTTCCAAAGAAACATACATAATTGAAAAATTAGTTGAAGAAGACTATAACTCAATAGATATTGCTGCTACTTTACTTAAAGGAGTAATTGATGATAAACGTTATAAAGAAGAAGAATTTGGAGATACTGAAGCTCATGAAGGATTTGTACGTTTCTTTATGAGTGTTGGTAGAAAACAAAACATTACAATTAGTGTAATATTAAATTCCATCTATGAAAAAACTGGACTTACAGGTCATCAAATAGGTAACATTGACATATTTGATAATTTTTCATTTGTAGAAATTCCAAAGGCTAATGCTTCAGATTTCTATAGATTTATGGGTGATACCTATATAGAAAATAAACGTGCACATATAGAACCTGCACGACCTAGAGATAAATCTAAGAAAAACAATACCCGAAATAACAATAGGAATTTTAATAAAAAACGAGGACGTAAAAGTAAAAAATTTAATCCACATAGAAATGATTATCATCAAAAAGATAGTTATAGAAAGGATACTTATCGAAAAGAAAGTAAATTTAGAAAAGATAATTATGGAAATGAATCATATTAATTCATTCCCCAACTCTTTTTATTAAAGTAATTATATATTTTTCAAATGGTTAGCTATTGTTTTAGCCACACTTATTTTTGCAACTTCACTTTTTAATGTATTTGTTGCTTGTACAGAATTTGATCCAGCAGCATTTATTTTTAGTATAGCATCATTAACTAACACTGGATGAACACATATAACATCTACTGCCTTTGCACCTTGTTGTTTTAGTATGTTAATTGCATTTACAATAGTTCCACCAGTACTTATTATATCATCAATTATAATTACTGCTCTATTTTTAACAGAAATATTTTTAGTTTTTGTTTTAACTTTTTCTGGTGATAATCTTACTTTTTCTAAATAATCATGATCTGTGTTAAGTAGTGTTGCTACTTCTTTTGCAAAGTTTTCTGCTCCCTTATCTGGTGCTAATATAATAGGTTTTTTCTCAGGATAATTCTCACGTATATGTTCTGCTATTGCAGGCATTGCTGATAAATTATCTACAGGTATATCATATAAATCACATATACTTTCTTCATGTAAATTTATTGATATTAAATGTTTTACTCCCATTGTTTGAATTAATTTAGCTGTAGCTTTAGCTGATATACATTCTATTTCTTTAAATCTACGTTCTTGACGACTATATCCAAGATATGGTGATACAAGTGTTATATTTGTTACATTCATATCACTAAGAGTATCTAAAATAAAAAATAATTCCATCATATTTTCATCTTGAGGATATCCTGTAGATTGAATTATTATTACATGTTCATCTTCTGATATTTCATCTTTTATTCTAAAATATCTTTCACCATCAGGAAACTTCTTTGTTTCAACTGAACATAATTTATCATTCATTTCTCTTGCTACTTCTGTAGCTAATGCTTGTGATGCAGATCCACCAATAATCACTTAATACTACTCTCCTTATTTTATTCTAAATAATTACCATATGACTTTTATTAATATTATTCTATTAATATTCAAGTTATCTACTATTAATTTATGATTTTTATTTCTAATATATTTCATTAATTTTATCTAAAAAAAAATATTAAAAGTTAAACATTATAATACTATTTAGCACATATATAATAATTACAAAGAAAAATAAAATAAAAATAAATTAATTAATTTATATTGAAAAATACAATAGTGGAGTTAAAAAAAAATGCATGAATTATCCATGGCAAATAGTATGGTTGAAGCTATACTTGATACTGCAAAGAAAAATAATGCTATTAAAATAACTGAAGCCATTTTAGAAGTTGGAGAACTCACTATGCTTAATCCTGAACAGTTACGTTTTATGATGGATATTTTAAGAGAAGATACTATCTTCGAGGATGCTGAAATCATAATTAACATGATACCTATTGAAGTAGAATGTGAAGATTGTGGTTTTCATGGAATTAGTAAAACTGATGAAGGTATGGATCATTTAATGGCTGTAGCCACCTGTCCTGAATGTGACAACACTCATGTTCATATTCTAAAAGGACAAGAATGTAATATTAAAACTATAAAAATTGAGAGGGAAGATGAAAATGCATAATATTGCTAGTATAGAAGTTGAACAAGACATAATCCAAGCTAATGATAAATTAGCTTCTGAAAATAGAAAAAAATTTGAAGAAAAAGATATTTTTGCTGTTGATTTAGTTGGAGCTGTAGGTTCTGGTAAAACATCACTTCTTGAAACTTTAATTGATGAAATGGATGATAAAATCGGTGTTATTGCAGGAGATATACTAAGTAAATTCGATGCAAAAAGAATTGAAAATAAAAATGTACCTGTAAAAGGACTTAATACTGGAAAAGAATGTCATCTTGATGCTCATCTTGTTGAACATGCACTACCTGATATCCCATTAGATGACATTTCCATATTATTCATAGAAAATGTAGGAAACCTAATTTGTCCAGCTGACTTTAATCTTGGAGCACATGTTAGAACAGTTATTATCAGTGTAACTGAAGGTGATGATACTGCTGAGAAACATCCAATGATTTTTAAAGGAGCAGACATGGCTATTATCAACAAAGTAGATTTAGCTGAAGCTGTAGGTGCAGATGCTGATAAAATGGTTGAAGATGTTAAAACAATAAATCCTGATATACCTGTTGTTAAATGTAGTTTAAAAACTGGTGAAGGTGTAGATGAAATTATTAGTCTATACAAGAAATTCCAAAATAAAGAATAAGTTTTAAAAACTTATTTTATCTACTTTTTTTTTAAAAAAATAATAAATAGGATGCTATTGTTATGAAGATATGGATAGATATTGTAAATACACCCCATGTACGATTTTTTAATGGAATTATTAAAAAATTAAGAAAAGATGGACATGAAGTACTAATAACTGCTAGAGATTTTTCAAATATTCATGATTTACTTGATATTTTTGGATTAGAATATACATCTATTGGTGATCATGGAGTTACTCTTGAAGAAAAACTATTATCCAGTACAAAAAGAGCATACGATCTATCCAAATTTATTAGTAAAGAAGATATTGATATTGCAATTACTAAACATTCAATTGAACTTCCACGTGTAGCTTTTGGACTTGGAATTCCAAATATTTTTATTTTAGATAATGAACATGCAATTGCTGCTAATAAATTAACACTTCCATTAACAAACAAATTAATAATTCCAGAAATCTTTGATGTATGGAATACTATTAAATTTGGAATGAATCCCAACAACATTGTACAATACAATGGAACCTGTGAAATTACTCATCTTGAGGATTTTAAATACAATGAAAAGATATTAGAAACTCTTAACTTAGATTTAGATGATAATAAAAAAATTATTCTAATGAGACCTGAGCCTTCATTAGCATCATACTTACATACTGATTGTACAAAGTCTGTACTAACACCAATTGTTAATGAATTAAAAGACATTGCAAACATACTAGTTATTCCTAGATTTAAAGCACAAAGTACAATATTTAAAGATATTCCACATGTACATGTTATAAAAACACCTGTAGATACATTTAGTTTAACAAAAAGAGCAGATCTTTTAATTGGCGCTGGAGGTACTATGAATCGTGAAGCTGCACTGCTTAAAACTCCAGTAATTTCATGTTATCCTGGAAAAGTACTATCTGTAGATAAATATTACATTGAAAAAGGTTTAATGAAGCGTTCAACAGATTTAAATGAAATTATAAAGTTGGCTAAAGAATTATTAACAAAAAAATCTAAAGAAGTAGAATTAAAAACAGATAATCTTATTGATTTAATTGTTGATGAAATATATAAAACATACAAGGAATTTAATAAATAAAACATTAAAAATGGACTAGTCGGGAGTTGAACCCGAGGCCTCCGCCATGCCAAGGCGACACTCTACCAAGCTGAGCTACTAGCCCTTTAAAAAAATAATACTTAATTATTTTAATAATATGTTTTTATAATATTTATGTCTTATTATAAATTTTTTAAAAAATAGATATTATAATCACCATTAATTTAGTTTTTAACTTTTTTATAAACATACCTTTCCATTAAATGTAACTACTTATTTTTTTAATTTTACATAATTATTAATAAAACAAATGAAATAATATAAACATAGTTAAATTATAATGAAATAATTTATTATTCAAAAATTATAATAATTCAAAAAAAAATAGATTCAAAAATTGAATTTATTGGAGGATAGATGATTATATGGCATTAATAGCTACAAACCACCTTGCCTTAATAATTGAATTTGCTATATTAATGCATATTGGAATTCTTTTACTTTTAAATTTCCTACCATTAAATAGTAATGTGGTATACATGTTATCTTTGGTATTAGGTGCTGGAATAACTTTGATGTTTTTTATAGATGCAGTTTGCCTATTACTACCTATGCTCAGTCATCATGAGTTTACACACCCATATGGTCCTATAGCAATATTTGTTATAGTAACTTCGTGGGCAATGACGTATATGTTACAAGGACAAGGTGTAAGAACATCAAATTTAAAATTGTTGGTTTTACTTGAAACTATGGGTATAGCTATCTTTGGAGCAGTTGTTCATCGTGACTTCTTAATTATGTTCATTTTAGGTATTCTTATAGGATTTTTCATACTTGATAAAACCAATGGAAAAGGAAAACATGAACATTCAATATTAACACCACGAAATATGCTTCTTGTAGTTGTAGCAATGTTCTTATTATTTGGTATTATGGAAGGTTTATCTCAAGTATTACATATGGAAATTATAAGTCCATTATCAAGAATTGATCGTATGAATGCAAATCAATTTTCAAGTCTTAAATTAGTTATTGATAACACTAACTTATTTGGACATTCAGCAAATGCTACATATTGGGGAAATTCAAGTATGGGAAATAGTGATGGATACATATCACTACCATTAACATTCATAACATCCTTTGGTTTACCATTCCCATTGTTTTATGGTATCCTTGTTACAAAAAAAGACATAATAGATTATTTCTTACCAGGAATATTTGGAATTGGATTCGACTTTGGATATCTTGCATTAGCTGCTGTAATTATTTGGATTTTAGTAGTTATAATCATAGGACTTGTTATATTAAATAAATATAAATTACAACGTGAACGTGGAAGTAAACGATATATAGGAAGAGAAGCACTTTTAATAGGATCATTATCAGCATTTATTGCTCAAACAATTCTTGGATTGTTTATTATCACAAGGACAATTAATGGTTCAGCACTTGTAACCTATCTCTTCTTAAGTGCTATGGTTATGGCACATGTTGTAACAACAAAAAGATAAAACATAAACTCCCATTTTTACTCTTTTTTTTTAGAAAAAAATATTTTACATAAATATAAAAACTGTATTATAAGGAAGTTTTCATATGAAATTAAATATTGATAGTATTAGATGTGTTGGTTGTGGTTTATGTGAAAATGTATGTATTAAAAATCATATAAAAACTAAGCCATCACTTCATGAGGTAGACAATAATGAATGTTTTGAATGTGGACATTGCATGGCAATATGTCCTACAGGTACTATAACATTAAAGATATATGAAAATCAACCAGAACGTGTTGAAAAATATGATGCTACGAATATTCCAATAGAAACTAACGATCTTCTCCAACTATATAAACAACGTAGAAGTATTAGATGGTTTAAAAATAAACTAATAGATGAAAAAACGTTTAATACCTTATTTGAAGCAGCATATTATAGTCCTAGTGCTCAAAACATTCAAGATACAGAATTTGTAGTTATTACTAAAGAATTAGATGAATTTATAGAGTTTATATACCGTATCATAAAAGAAGATGAAGATAAATTTCCTCGTATAAAACAGTTAGGTGAATATCTTCAAGATAAAACATCATATAAACATAATCCACTACTCTGGGAAGGAAAACAATTGATTCTAGGATTTTCAACTGATATAACAAGTACTATTATTGCAATGACAAGACTAGAGTTACTTGCATATTCAATGGGTCTTGGAGGATTTTATTCATTTTTCATACAAAAAGCTGATGTTATTAATCATGATAAATTAATGGAATTTTTCCCATATATTGATTCTAATAAGCATATGCAATGTGCATTCATTATAGGTTATCCTAGAAAGAAATTTAAAAGAACAATACCACATAAGACTATAAAAATAACATATAAATAATTAATTCTTCCAATTATTTTAAAAAAAAATAATAAAATGATTAAATATTATTAAAAAAAAGATTATTTAGATAGAATTTACATATGAACATATATAATTAAAACAGAGAGTTTTGATAATATGAATATTATTACAACTATTGTAGGTAGTTACCCAACACGTAGTTTTAGAGCAGAAAGTTTTAATGAAAAAGTAACACAGACACTTGGATTATATGATCCATATAAACAAGCAATAAAAAATACTGTTACCTCTTTTGTTAATAAAGATATTGATATTATATGTGATGGACAAGTAAGAGGAGATATGGTGCAGATATTTGCTAGAAAAATCAATGGATTAAAAATCATAGAAAATACTACACATATCATTGGAAAAATTACTCCTGCAGCACATCCTATTTCTATACGTGATTTACAATTAGCATATAAAACAGCAAAAGCATTAAATCCTCAATATGAATTAAATGCTCCACTAGATGGTATATTTAAACATGAAATGAAGGGTATTAAAGGTATAATTACTGGTCCAACAACACTTGTTCATTCATCAATTATTGATAATTTTTATACTAGTAAAGAAAATGCCATATATGATATGGCAAGAGCATTAAGTATTGAAGCTCAAGCAATTGAAAAATTTGGAGCATGTGCTCTGCAGATAGATGAACCATTTATTTCAACTGGTGCTGAAGATATAGAAGTTTCAAGAAAAGCTATTGAAATCATAGTTGATTCAGTAGATATTCCTGTAATATTACATGTATGTGGAGATCTAGAACATGTTTTAGGAGATTTATTAAAATTTAATGTTGATGTTCTTGACTTTGAATTTTCAGGAATGAAACAAAATATTGATCATCTAGAAAATAAATGGACATCTGATTGTAATAAACTATTAGGTATTGGTTGTGTAAATACTAAATTAAAATCTGTTGATAAAAAAGAGAATGTACATAAAACAATAAAGGATGTATTATCTATTACTAAAAGTAGTAATATTATACTTGATCCTGACTGTGGAATGCGTATGTTAGATAAAGATATTGCAGATGAAAAACTTGATATTTTAAAATATTTCAGAGAAAATGGTGTGTAAACAATGGCAAAATTTATTCGTACTAATTCAATATCACAAGCATGGCTTACATGTGTTAAAAAAATAATGCAAGAAGGACATGAAGTAACTGATGAAAGGGGAAGTTTAACTAAGGAACTTCAAAATGTAATTCTTGAAATTACAAATCCTAATGATAATACCATACCTGAATGTTCACCATGGCATGATGATAGACTTGAAACATATAAAAAGGAATTACTTGATCCTGATAATGAACAAGGATTTGTATATACATATGGTAACAGATTAAGACAGTATTTCAAAATAGATCAGATTGATACTTGTATCGAAAAATTAAATAATTGTCCCCAATCCCGAAGAGCTATTGCTATTACAATAGATCCAATTCAAGATAACAAGGTGGATGAAATCCCTTGTTTACAGGAAATAGCTTTTTTAATTAGGGATAATCAATTATATATGACAGATTTCTTTAGAAGCAATGATTGTGGTGGAGCAACATTTCCTAATCTTTTTGGTATAAGAGAGGTTGGTTATTATGTTGCTAAAAATACAGATACTGAACTTGTTAATATGGTTCATCATGCTATGAGCCTTCATATATATGAACATGACTGGGATAAATGTAGAGAAATTTTAAGAAAATATTAGTTATAATAATTTTTTTATAAAAATAGAAGAAAAATTATTAGTTATAAAAAGCTAGATATAATATTATATTACCTATAATGAGAAATAACTCATTATTGATATATTTTAAATTATTATTTAATGGAGATAAAAGCATGAGTGAAAGTATGAACATAGCAGCAAAGAAAATTGCTGATAAAATGGTTCAAGATGCAGAAAAATTAAAAGTAATTCCATCAACATTATCCAATGGAACATCTATTATAGATTGTGGTGTTAATGCTAAGGGAAGTATTAAAGGTGGGGAATTATTTACAAAAGTATGTCTTGGTGGAATTTGTGATGTTGGAATTTCAATACCTGGTGACTTAAGTGATATAATGGCTATGCCTGCTGTTAAGGTTAAAACTGATTTTCCAGCATTAACCACTCTTGGTTCTCAGAAAGCAGGATGGAAAATAGATGTTAATGGATATTATGCTATAGGTTCTGGACCTGCTCAGACACATAAATTTAAAGATAATAACATTTATAAAATAACTAACTATATTGAAGATTCAGATATTGCAGTTATTACTCTTGAAGCAGATAAATTACCTGATGAAGATATTGCTAATTATATTGCAGATGAGTGTGGTGTAAAACCAGAAAATTTAACCATACTTGTTGCACCTACATCTTCTCTTGTTGGATCTATTCAAATATCTGGTAGAGCTCTTGAAACTGGAATATACAAAATGTATGAAATAATGAACTTCGATGTTACTAAAATTACATATGCTGCAGGTATTACCCCTATTACACCAGTTGATCCTGATAGTCTTAAAGCTATGGGTAAAACTAATGATGCTATCATGTTTGGTGGAAGAGCATATTATTATATTGAACCTGATGAAGGTGAAGATTTAGAAGAATTAGCTGCTAATTTACCATCATCTGCTTCTGATAATTATGGTCAAAGCTTTATTGAATTATTTAAAGAAGCAAATCAGGATTTCTATAAAATGCCTAAGGATATTTTTGCACCAGCACAAGTTATTGTTAATGATATGATAACTGGTCAAATGTTCCACACAGGATTTATAGATCTTAAACGTCTAAAAAAATCTTTTGAAGTTAAAGAAATAATTTATGAAAAATAATTTTTCAATAGGAGTGTTGTTAAATAATGTCAAAAAGAATAGGAATTTGTAGTACTACCTTTGCACGATTTGATATGGCAAGTGCAGCAATTAAACAAATAAAAAAACAAGTTACTGGTGTTAAATATATCGAACGTTATGTTCCTGGTGTTAAAGATTTACCAGTTGCTGCTAAAAAGTTAATTGAAGAAGAAAACTGTGACATTGTTATGGCTTTTGGAATGCCTGGTGGCGAAAAGATCGATAAGTTATGTGCTCATGAAGCAAGTACTGGTCTTATACAAGCACAACTAATGACTAATACCCATATACTTGAAGTATTTGTTCATGAAGATGAAGGAAAAGATGAAAAAGATCTTAAAGAATTAGCATATAACCGTGCAACCCAACATGCAGATAATCTTGTAAAAATGTTATTTAAGCCAGAAGCTATGAAAAAAGAAGCTGGAACTGGTGTACGTGAAGGTCGAGAAAATAAAGGACCATTATAATCCTATTGCTTTTATAATTAATTAATGACCTCCTTACTTATTTTTTTTTCTAATACTCTGCTTGTTTAGATTATGAAACTTATTTCACTATTTTTATGAGTTTTGTTTTAACTACACATACAAGAAACTATATGTATTTATCAAGTAAAATGAAATTACCCTCGAAAAATTAAAATAGAAAAATAGAAAAAAACATGATAAAGGAGGGAATAATTAGGTAATACTATTTACCTAAAAAATGAATAAAAAATAGTTATTCTATAAGTTATCTTTAATTATTTAATATCAAGTCAATTCAAAACATGAATTTGTAAAAAACGATATATATCTAATATAATTAACATAAGAAAATCATTTTAAGAAAAATAAAAATAATGTAGAAATATTATAAAACACGGAGGCTGTATAATTATGACTGAATTTAGAAAGATACTAAGTGAAGTTATAGGTACCTATACTCTCGTATTTTTTGGTACTCTATCAGTAGTAGTAACATTATTAATAGCCCAAGGAGTAGAAACTACAAACATATTTAACATAGGAATTGGAGCATTAGGTGGAGTGGGTGATTGGTTATCCATAGGTTTTGCATTTGCAATGCCACTAATAGCAGCAATATATGCTTTTGCTAGGATATCTGGAGCCCATTTTAATCCTGCTGTAACTATTGGATTATGGTCTATAAAGAAATTTCCTACAAAGGATGTTATACCATACATAGTTTCACAAATAATAGGATCATTACTTGCTACTTTTACAATAGTAGCTATACTTGGTAAACAAGCATCAACTATAGGTGTTCTTGGATCTGTAGCACCTTTTGGTGATGTTACATTACTTGGAGTGTTTATTGCTGAATTTTTAGGTACATTTCTATTAATGTATGCAATTATGGCTGTGGCAGTTGATAAAAATGCACAACCTGGATTTGCTGCATTGATAATTGGACTTGTAATTCTAGGAATCGTTGTTGCTATAGGTAATATAAGTGGATCTGGTATTAATCCAGCTCGTTCACTAACACCAATGATTGGAAATCTTATAGTGGCAGGTACTCCTATAGACCTATTAGTTCTAGCTGTGTATATTATTGCCCCAATTTTAGGAGCAATATGTGGTGCTCAATTATATGAATACTTGTATAAAGAGATTGGATATTAAAACTAAAAATATTATGAGTATTTGAGTTTTAAGAACTTATTTACTCATATCCCTCCTTTTAGCATTTTTTTTAACATGAATTAAAAATATTCTATTTTCATGAATAATAAGTTTACTTTATTTTAATTATAAAGTTTAAAAAGTCTTTTTTTATAAGGCAGGATATTATTTTAATGATGTATTTTATTTAAAAACTAGTAGAAAAATTATACTAATAAAAATATGATACTAGTAATAATAAAATAAAAAAAGAAAAATTTTAAAAAGATTTAAATATTTGATTTAAAAGAAAATAAAAAGTATCTATTTTTAATAAAAAAGATGTTGATAATTTTACATATTACTATAAGATATTTATTATAACTATTTCTAATACATTCTTATTTTATTTAAACATTGAATAATAAATAAAGATATAAAATACCAAAAAATATACTATATACTATGTATATAAGAAAATATGGTATTATGAATAAAAATGAATCAATACTAAGATTACGTCTTTCAACAGTTGATTGCAACACTTCAACTAAATATTATCAATTAACAGCAGAAATTCCTGAAATTGAAAAATCAAAAATTAAACCATACTTTGAGTATTATACACCAGAAAATTTTGATGATTTAAATAATGTAGCTGGTAAAACAAAAGGATGGATGTGTAAAAGTGAAGATGTTGAAAAAGTAGAAAAAATTCTGGGAATTATTGAAACACGTAAAAAACAAGAAAATACATTGGAATCTGTTCAAAGAAAAACTAATGAACAACATTTCACAGTGAATAATAATTTAAAAATAAATATTTAAATTTACAAATTTA
>NZ_MAIF01000060.1:0-6466 GCF_001729395.1 Methanosphaera sp. A6
TTGAATCTGAATCTGAAAAATACAAGGAAAATAATAATTATAATTAAACAGTATATAAAAATGATTATAAAAAACTAATTAAACATTATAAAAAAAAGATTATAAAAAAATAAAAGGATGAGAATCTAGATTTTAATTTTAATATCTAGAGCACTACATCCATCTTCATATACAAACACTGGGTTTATATCTAACTCTAAAATTTCTGGGAAGTCAAGAGTTAATTTTGTTACACGTTTTACAGTGTCTTTAACAGCTTCAATATCACTTGGATTTTCTCCACGATATCCTTTAAGTAATTTACTTATTTTTGTACTGTCAATTTGATCATCAATTACTTCATCACTAATTCCAGAACCTAATTTGAAACATACATCATTAATAAGATTTACATAGATTCCACCCATACCAAATCCTATTATTGGACCAAATTGTGCATCACGAAGCATACCAATTAAGATTTCATGTCCTTTAGGCATCATTTTTTGTACTTCAACACCATCAGGTACTACATCAGGATGTGCTTCTTTTGCACTTGCCATGATTTGTTCAAATGTATCTTCAGCTTCTTGTTTAGAGTTAATATTTACTACTACTCCACCAATATCTGTTTTGTGTAAGATTTTATCTGAAGCTATTTTAAGTACTACAGGGTATTGCATTTCCTCTGCTGCTTGTCCTGCTTCTTCTTTTGTTGTTGCAAGTATTATTGGTGCTGCAGAGATTCCATATGCTTTTGCAACTTGGTATGCTTCACTACCAAGAAGTGCATCTCTACCTTTTTGTTTAGCTTCTTCAATGATTCTTGCAGCTTCTTCTTTATCAGTATCTTGTACTTTATCAATACATGATTCTTGATCTTCTGATTGAATTGTATGATATCTTTCTAATGCTTTAAGTACATTTACTGCTGTTTCTGGGAATACACATACTGGAATATTATTTTCTCTTAGTAATATATTTTCTTCATTAAATGTAGGTCCACCCATATTTACAACAAGTATTGGTATGTCTGTTTTTCCTTTAGCTTCCACTATTGCATTTCCCACACCTTCTGAGTCATATGATGCTGTTGGACATGCCATAATAATAATACTATCTATATCATCTTCTTCTAATAAGATATCTAATGTTGCTTTATATCTATCTGCAGGAGCATCACCCAATACATCAATAGGGTTTTCTACACTTCCTTCATCTGGAATAACAGCTCTAAGTTCAGATTTTGTTTGATCAGTTAAATCTACTAATTCAAGACCAATGTCTTCTATTTTATCTGCTGTTAATACTCCTCCACCACCAGCATTTGTAATTACTGCTACTTTTTTACCTGTTGGTAATGATGATTTAGAGAATGCTAAACCATAATCAAATAAATCATTCATTGAACGTGCTCTCATTACACCACAGTTTTCAAATGCTGCATCAAATGCTGAATCATTACCTGCAAGTGCTCCTGTGTGTGAAGATACTGCTTTTGCTCCAGCTTGACTTGATCCTGCTTTAAGAATTACTACTGGTTTTATTTTTGTTACTCTTCTCATTACTTCAAGGAATCTTTCACCGTCACTAATTCCTTCTAAGTAACATAATATAACTTTTGTTTGATCATCAGTAGCTAAGTATTCTATTAAATCTATTTCTGATACATCTACTTTATTTCCTAAACTCACTACTTTACTGAAACCTATACCTTCTGAAACACTCCAATCAAGAATAGCCACAGTCATAGCTCCACTTTGGGATACAAATGCTATGTTTCCTTTTTTAGGTGAGAGTTGTGCAAATGATGCATTCATTGGTGTGTTTGTATCAAGACTTCCTAAACAGTTTGGACCTTGAATATTCATGTCGTATTTTTTAGCAATTTCTGCCATTTCATCTTCAAGTTTTGCTCCTTCTCCACCAACTTCTTTGAAACCTGCTGTTATAACAATAATATTTTTTATACCTTTTTGACCACATTCTTCTAATGTTTGGTTTATAAATCTTGCAGGTATTGATATTACTGCTAAATCAATGTTATCATCATCAATTTCACTTACTGTTTTATATGCAGGTAATCCTAATAATTTACCATCAGTTTTTGTATTTACTGGATAAATATTACCTCCATATCCACATTCTATGAGATTGGTAGTTATAATATAACCTACTTTTCCTTCTTGACTTGATGCGCCTATAACGGCTATAGATTTTGGATTAAATAACCCAGTGAGATCTTTCATAATAATTACTCCACTAGTTGTCTTATTTTTTTATATAAAAAAATTGAATATGAAATTTAGGTAAGTTTTAAAAAGTATACTTAATCCCTTTTTTCATTTCTTTTAAAAAAATATATTCTAAATGAATAATCATGATAAATTATTCTTTTTAAAGTATAATAGTATATCTATTTTTATAAGTATATATACTTACATCTTTTATATGAAGCCTTCATCATATATTAATATTATCATAGAATCATAGATAGGCTTATTCTACTACGTTCTATATCAACACTTAAAACTCTTACTTCAACAATATCCCCCACATTTACAATATCCATTGGATGTCTTACAAACTTATCTTCAATAAGTTCTGATATATGAACAAGACCATCTTGATGTACTCCAATATCAACAAATGCTCCAAAATCTACAACATTACGAACAACACCCTCTAAAATCATACCTTCTTCTAAATCCTCAATATCTATCACGTCACTACGTAGTTGTGGTGCATCTAATTTTTCACGAGGATCACGTCCTGGTTTTCTAAGTTCATCAATAATGTCCCTTAATGTCCATTCTCCAACATCTAACTCATTAGCCATTTTCTCAATATCATCAACTTCAATATTCACTCCACCATTTCTTACATCATCTAAGTCATAGCCATAGATTGAAAGAAGTGCAAGTGTAGTATCATATGATTCAGGATGAACACATGTTGTATCTAACACATTCTTTGGTGAGTATATTCTCATAAATCCAGCACATTGTTCAAATGTTTTAGCACCAATACCTGGTACTTTTAATAGTTGATTTCTATCAACAAATAAACCATGTGTTTGTCTATATTCCACTATATTCTTAGCAATTTTACTAGATACTCCTGCAACATGTTCCATAAGTGTTGCTGATGCAGTATTTAGGTCAACTCCAACGTTGTTTACACTTCTTTCAACAATACCTTCAAGTGATTCATCAAGTTTTTTAGCATTCATATCATGCTGGTATTGTCCCACACCAATGGATTTTGGATCGATTTTTACAAGTTCTGCTAGTGGATCTTGTAATCTTCTTGCAATTGATATTGCACCACGTTCTGTTACATCATAATCTGGAAATTCTTCCCTTGCAAGATTACTTGCTGAATATACTGATGCACCAGATTCATTAACTATCACGTATTTAACCTGTGTATCTTTTATAATATCGGCAATTATCTTCTCAGATTCACGTGAAGCAGTACCATTACCTAGTGCTATTAAATCAACGTTGTATTTATCTATTAATTTTAAAACAACATCTTTTGTTTCAGTTATTTTATTTTGTGGTTGGGTTGGATATACAACAGAGGTGTCTAATACTTTTCCATATTCATCTATTACTGCTAGTTTACAACCTGTTCTGAATGCTGGATCCCATCCTAGTACTACTTTATTTCTTATTGGTGGTTGCATCAATAGTTGTTCTAAATTTTTCTTAAATACTTTTATTGATTTATCCTCTGCAACATCAGTTAGTATTGTTCTTATTTCTCTTTCTATTGCTGGTGCTATTAATCGTTTATATGAATCTTTTATTGCTTTTTTAATGAATTCTGTTGTGTATTTATTATATTCCATTGCCTCTGGTGTTTTTGAATAATTTATTAATACTTCATCCTCTAGGAAGTATTGAATATTCTTTAGTGGTGCTTCTAATTTAACTTTTAATATGTTTTCATTCTCACCCCTATTTATTGCTAAGATTCTATGTTGTGGTATGTCTGAGATATTCTCAGAATAATCATAGTACATTTCATATTCTGATGATTCCTCTTTATTTTTTGATTCAACTATAACTTTTCCTTTTTTAATACTAATATCCCTTATAAATCTTCTAAATGATGCTTTATCCGATATAATATCGGCTATAATATCGTTTGCCCCTTGTTTTGCATCTTCTATTGTTGGTACTTCATCTGTTATGTATTTTTGAGCTTCAGTGTCAATAGAACAATCCATTTTCTGATCATATATTGTTAGAGCTAATTTCTCCAAACCTTTTTCTCTTGCCTTTGCTGCACGTGTAGTTTTCTTTTGTTTATATGGCCTATATAAATCCTCTAATTCAACAAGTGTTTCTACATCATTTATTTCATTTTCCAAATCAAGAGTTAATTTTCCCTGTTTTTCAATACTATTAAGAATATGTCTCTTACGTTCATTAAGTTTTTGAAGATATGTTAATCTTTCATTTAATTTACGTAGAATTTCATCATCTAATCCTCCTGTTGCTTCTTTTCTATATCTTGCAATGAAAGGTATGGTATTATCTTCATTAATAAGACTTATTGCAGCATTTGCTTGCCATGGTTTAATATTTAATTCATTTGCTATTACTTGTTCTATATCAATCATTGTTTCAATCCTTATTATTAAATAAAATGTATGTTTTCATAAATGTTTTAAAAAGAAAGTGTTGTTACTAATTATGATTTTTCTAAATACATACTCTATCAAATAGCCACTTAATTTGAATTTCTCATATATAATTATATCTAGGAAATATTATAAATCTATTCCAAGTTACTAAAAAAAGTATTAAAAAGATGGGGAGAAGTATAGTTTTCAGTACTATTTAATGAAAAACTTAACTCTCCTGTACCATCATCTGTAATTTTCATTTGTGGACATTGTGGATTTAATTGCTCAAGTAATGACCTACCATCACTACTAGACATGAAATGTGGCAGATATCCATTTATATCAACAGGATATACTACTGATGTAACATTATCTCCAGTAATTTGGAAGTTTACAAAGTATGCCCTATGTGTTGCAGTGTTACTTTGATCAAATATGAAATTACCAAGATTATAGAAGATTGGTTTTCCATTATACATTTCAATACCCTCAGTTACGTGGGTATGGGATCCTACAACTGTATCTGCACCTGCATCTATTGCTTTATGGGATATTTTTTCTTGCATTTGATTAGGACTTCTACTATATTCATTACCATAATGCATATATACTATTATAAAGTCAGAACCATTTTCTTTTGCAGCACTTATCTGTTTTGCTGATTCAACATCATCCCATGCAGAATAACCAGGACTTGAATCTCCAGCTACTGGCATTACATCACTACTATATTCCTTAAAATTATCACTATCCATATAATTGAATATTGTAACTTTATGTCCATTTTTTTCAATAACTGCAGGTTGAGTTGCTTCTTGTTTATTTTCTCCTGCTCCAATATGTATTATTCCTGCATTATTAAGATTTTTAATAGAATCTCTCATACCTTCTATACCATAATCAAAAACATGATTATTAGCATTTGCAGATACTACAGTGTAGTTAGTACCATTGACTAAACTAACATATTCAGGATCTGCTTTAAGTGGTACATCTGGTTTTAGAGCATTTCCACTGTTTGTAAATGGATTTTCAGTATTTACTAGTAGAATATCAGACTGTCCTGTTATGTTACTAACATATCTATATGGACTTTCACCACTTGAGAGAACACTAGGCATTTTACGTCCAAACATCACATCCCCTGTTACAGTTATGGATAAATTACCCTTATCTACATTCTTACTTCCAATATTTAATGAGTTATTTGATGTAAAAGGATTATGTACCATTAAAAGTCCACATAAAATTAGAAATAATACTACAAGAATTATTAATCTCTTTTTTAGGGAAATTTTTGACAATGAGTGTAGTATTCCATTATTAGATACTGTGGATTTATTAGTTTTCTTATTTGAGTTACTCATATATTTTCACTAGATTATATTTATGTGAAAAATAGCATTATAATATTTACTACTAGAGTAAATCTATGTTAAAATAAATAATTTCTAATTTAAAAAAAAATAAAAGGAGAATAATTATGGTTTTATTGTAATAGTACCATTTACTGTAGATGGGGCATAAATATCATTAGATAAGTAATTTACTGTGAGTTTTTGTGAACCTTGTGGTAATTTAAGAGTTGTTTTTGCTTGTCCATTTACTAAATTAGCACTTGCAATTACACTACCCATATATACTACATTTACACTTCCTATTTTAACTGGCATATTTTTAGTATCCCATACATCTATAACAAGTGTTGTGTTTGTTGTGGTTTTACTTGTTGTACTTAGTTTTATTGATGTTTTTGTTTTACTAATAGTAACTGATTTTACTACCTGTGAATCTTTATACATTGTGTTGTTAGTAAATTTAAATGTATATTTATGTGCTCCTGCAGTT
>NZ_MAIF01000061.1:0-2638 GCF_001729395.1 Methanosphaera sp. A6
ACTTCTTTTTTTTTTATTTCCAAATATCTTAAAAAAATACAACATAAAAATAGTTTACTTCTAATTTAAAAATATAGTAGCTGATATACTATTTAATATTTTTATAATAATTAAATCTAGAATAATGTAGTTTATAATGTGAAATCTAATTTTCAAAAAAAATTGAGATTTTATAAAAAATCTCATTTAGTATAGTTTTTATTAAGTCTCTTAATAAAGAGTTTACACCAGGCATATGAAAGTAATGAACCACAAGCACATCCTATTACTAAACCAGCATATACTCCAAATTCTCCAAATCCAAGTACAATTCCAATAACATATCCAAATATTACTTCAAATATAATTGATCTACATAATGTAATTATAAATGATGTAAGGCCTTTTCCAACTCCTTGGAATGTCATTGAAGACATAATACCTGCAGGCATTGCTATTAAGAATAGACATAGTATTTTCAATGCATTGGATATAAGTGGTGCAAGAGGTGCACTCTCTGGTGTATATGCAAATAATAATGCAATGTAATCAGAACCAAAGAACATTATAATTGATAATAATATTGATACTCCATATCCTAATATTATTGAATATCTATGTGCTTCTTTAAGTTTTTTATAGTCATGTGCTCCATATGCTGTACCTGTTACTGTAAGCATTGCAGTTCCAATACCAAATAAAGGTATCATTGCAAATTGGTTGATTCTTGCAGCTGAAGCATATACAGCTACTGCAGTAGTTCCTGCTACAATTGTAAGCATTCCATTTATAATCATGATTAAAGCAGACATTGTAATGTTTTCAGCCATTGATGGTATTGCTACTGAACATATATCTTTAGTTACTTTATTTGCATAGTTGAATACTTTTCTATTGATACGTAGATAAGTATCTTTTTTTATCCATATCCAGTATCCCATTACAATACAACTTATAAGTGATGATAGTACAGTAGCCCATGCTGCTCCAACTATTCCCATATGTAATACATAAATGAATATTGGATCTATAATTATATTTAAAATTGCAGTAATGGCCATGGCATACATGGATCTATTTACATCTCCTTCTGCTCTTAGAATTGCAGAAGCTACACTTGCAAATAAAAATACAATCATGAATAGAAATACAACATTACCATAATCTACTCCCATACTCACACAACGTCCTGCACCCATTAATGTGAGAATTGGGCTAAGTAGAGGTATGAGTATTAGTGGTAATGCTATTGAAAGTATGATTGTAATAAATATACTGTGACTTGCAGCATTATCTGCTAGAGCTTTATCTTTATGTCCTATTGCACGAGCTATAAGTGAGTTTGCACCAGCTCCTATTCCATTTCCAATTCCTACTATTACAAAAAATAGTGGACTTATAAATCCAAGTGCTGCCAATGCATCAGATCCTAATCCTGCTACCCATAAACTATCTGCTAGATTATACATCATAATAAGTAACATGGATAACATGGTAGGTACTGATAATTTTCTTATTGCAACTTTTGGATCTCCTCTTATTAATTCAATATTATCTGTTTTACTCATAAATATTATCTCGGTTATCATTTATCATATTAAATGAGGTTAATGTCATTTTTCGTAGATTATTCAATAATTCTTCCTTTGTTCCATCATATTCTTCACAAATCTTATTTTCCCATTTTTTTTCAAGGATTTTTATTTCAGTTGCTACTTCTTCACCTTTTTTAGTTAGGTAGATTATGTATTGTCTTTTATTGTTAGGATCCACTACTCTTTTAATAAAATCATTTTCTTCTAGTTTTTGGCATGTTCTTGCAATTGATCCTTTATTTATTTGACAATGTTTTGAAAAGAATTCCTGATTTAATGGTTTGTTTGTTAGAGATAATTTTCTTAGAACATATAGTTGTGTTCTTCCAAAATTATATTTAGTATTTAAATGTCTACTTATATAGACATATTCAGAACGAAGTATTATTGAAAGGTAAGGTATAATATGTTTATTTTCAAGGCAGTTTTTGTTATTTACACATTTATCTTCCTTTAACATTTTTTTTTTACCTTCAAAATTTATTATTTATATTATTATAATAACAGTTGACTAAGCAACTATTTATATATTTTATAATAACATTATATAAATGTTGTCATAGCAACAATTGTTATTAAAAGTATGTGTTTATATGAAACATTCTATAAAAATAGTAGTATATATAATAGGAGTTTTTGTGATATGGATAGTAAATGGAACTATGAAAAACTAGAAAGAATGACACAGGAAGGTAACAAATATACTAAAGTTAAATTAGATTACATTACACTTGCTAAGTACTATGAACAAATAGTATTAATAACAAGAAAAAATGGTGAGGTAATACCACTGTTATTTGATGATGTTAGATTAGCATATAATGGAAATCCATTAGATGATATGAATCTACCAGAAATACCAGAAGAATTTATAGAACAATACAATCAACTAGAAAATAATAGAAAAGTTATGCATATTAAACATTTCTCAAGAGACATATCACATGAAGCATGGTTTGATTTTATAAGTAATGAAGTATTAGATTTTATTGAAAAATATCCTCAATTTAAAAAAATAGTAAAGCAATAATCAAAGTAGAATTTCTATATATTATAATATATAT
>NZ_MAIF01000062.1:0-6506 GCF_001729395.1 Methanosphaera sp. A6
TTATTTTTTTTAAAAAAAGTAATTAAATATTTTTTGTATTATAATTAAAAATTAATTAGACTAATAAAAATTAAAAGGAGGTTATAGAATTATTCAAATTCTATTGTACTAGGTGGTTTATTACTTAATGAGAGAGATACGTGTGTTATTTCGGGAACATTAGCAGTAATTTCCTGTGATACTTTATGTAGGAATGGCCATGGAATGTCTGGTACATTTGCTGTCATAGCATCGAATGATTGAACCATTCGTATAACAACAAGGTATCCAAAGTCTCTTTGATCTCCTTTTACTCCAGTTACTTTACTATCTGTTAAAACTACGAAATATTGCCATAAATCTTTATCTAATCCTTCGTTTTCAACGTGTTGTGTAAGAATAGCATTAGCTTCTCTACAAATTTCTAGTTTTTCTTTTGTAATGTTTCCAAGAACTCTTACTGCAAGTCCAGGCCCTGGGAATGGTTGTCTGTGAACAATAGCATCAGGTAATTCAAGTGCAGTACCTACTTCTCTTACTTCATCTTTGTATAATTCACGTAAAGGTTCTATAATTTTCAATACTAAACCTTCAGGTAATGTAAGATTGTGGTGTGATTTTATATTTCCTTTACTTTCAATCCAGTCTGGTGCTATAGTTCCTTGAAGTAAGTATTTAGCTCCTGATTTTTTAGCTTCTCTTTCAAATACTTCAATAAATTTGTGACCAATAATTTCACGTTTCTTTTCAGGATCTGTTACACCATCTAATGCTTCTATAAATTCATCTTGGGCATTAACTAATTTAAAATTTAATCTATCTTTAAATGTATCTTCAACTTCTTTAGCTTCATTCTTTCTAAGTAAACCATGATCTACAAATACTGCTTCGAGTTGATTTCCAATAGCTTTTGATGCAAGAATTGAAGCAACAGAACTATCTACTCCACCAGATAAGGCAATAATGACTTTTTCATCCTTAACTTCTTCTTTTATACTTTTTATTGATTCTTCTATAAATTTAGTAGTGTCCATCATCATCTTATTTCACTCAACCTTTAAATTAATTTAATAATTTTCACATATTTTATTGAAGTTTTCAAATATTTCTCCACCACGTGGTGTGTGTTGTACTTCAGGGTGGAATTGAATACCATATATATTTTTATCTTCATGTTTCATAGCTTCAATATCACATTTATCTGAGTTTGCAAGTATTTCAAAATTTTCAGGTAAAGTAACAACTTCATCTTTATGAGAAGCCCATACTTTAAGAGAATCACCAATACCTTTAAATAGACCATTTTCCTTAAGAATATTAAGTTCTATTTGTGCATAACTTTCAATCTCTGCAGATTTAGTTTCTCCACCAAAGACATCAGCTATAATTTGATGTCCTAAACATATTCCCAAAATTGGAATGTCCATATTTAAGATAATTTCCTTACAATTACCTATACGTTCAATAGATGGACCTCCACCTAAAATAATGCCTTTAGGGTTCATTTGCTCTATTTCTTCAAAACTAGTAGTATTTGGTATAAGACTATTTTCTATATTCAAATACTTCAAAGTTCTAGATATTCTATGATTATACTGTCCAAAATTATTAATAATAACAATGCTCATGATAAATTCCCATATTTTTTTTTTAAAATAAGTTTTATAATAAAAAAATTACTGATTTAATAATTTATTATATATTACTTTTATCTATATATTATATTATGACAATTGATAATATAATAATTATTGTAATTAGTATAATCATTGCAAGTATATTTATATTTTTATTTTTCAAAGTTTTATTACCATTAATTCTTGTTATGATTGTAGCATTTCTAGTTTATGGAATAATAACTCGATGGCTTGATCAACGTAAATACCAATATTAATGTGGCTAAAATATGGATGATATAGAAATTAATCTAATGGAAAATACAATTTATGAGGTAATAATAACATCATTTAATAAACAAGTTAATTTTAAGCCATTTGGAATAAAATTCAATAATAAAAAAGTAATTCTAAATTTATATCCGAATAGAACTCTAAAAAATATAAAAACTAATCCTGAATTTCTAATTCAATTTACAACAAATCCTCTAGTATACACCAAGGCACTTTTAAATAAATTAACACCAAGTGATTATAATAAAGAGTATTTTTTATTAGATTCAAATATAGTTATTAAAGCTAATGTATATTCTATATGTGAATATGTTCATGAAGATAACTATGGAAAAGTTACACTAACACAGATTACTGCAAATATTGAGGAAATTCATGAAATAAATAATCAACCACCAGTAATTAACAGAGCAACAAATAAGATAATTGATTTATTAGTAGATTATACAAGAATACCATACATGAATTCTACTCAAAAAAATGATTATATTAATAAACTTCAGAATTTATCTAGTTTTATTAAAAAATCGGGAAATAATCAGCATATTCAGTCTTTAAAACTTTTAAAAAAAGAAATTATAGAAGAATAACTTATTTTTCTTCTTTTATTATATCAATAAATTGATGTGTATTAACATTAAACAATCCATTTGTTGTCATTTTAACTTCAGGTACAACAGGTAATGCCATAAATGATAATGATGTAAATGGGCTAGATAATTCACATCCCATGTTACTTACTAATTCATTTAATTTTGCTGAATTATTAGCAACTACTTTTGCTGGTTTATCACTCATAAGTCCTGCAATTGGTAGGGTAACATCTAATTTAGCCTGGTTGGATATTGCAGCAAGACCTCCCTTATTTTCAATTAAGTGATTAGTAGCACGAGACATGTATTCACTGTTAGTTCCAACAACTATTATATTATGTGAATCATGACTTACACTAGATGCTATTGCTCCATTTTTAATTCCAAATCCTTTAACAAAACCATTTGAAATAGTATTTCCACCATACCTATCTACAACACTTATTTTTAAAATATCTTCAAATACTGAAGGAATAATTGTTTTTTTCTGAATACTTAATTTTGCACTGGATTGTTTTGTAATGATTGTGTTATCAGATACATTAATTAAATTAACAGTAGCACTTTTATGTGCAGGATTTTGGGCTTTTAAATCAAAATCTTCTGGTTTAGTTAAGGACACATGTAATGTTGTATCAATAGGACGTGGATTTGCACGGAATAATAATTTTTGTTTTTTAAATATGGTATTACCATTTATAACTACACGTTTTACTGTGAAATCACGTAAATTATCTATAAATACTAAATCTGCACTTTTACCTGGACTGATACTTCCAGCATTTAAATTATAATGTTCTGCAGGATTTATTGTTACAAGTTTTATAGCTTCGTATGGATCCATTCCATAGTCAACAGCTTTACGTAGACATTTATCTAAATGTCCATTAATAAGATCTTCTGGTTTAAGATCATCAGATACTATAAAATCACAATTTGAGTAAATGAGTTTTTCTAGCATTTTAGATTCTGATCCTTCTCGGATCATTATCTTCATACCCATTCTCTTTTTTTCAGCTACTTCTTTTTTAGTGGTACTTTCATGGTCTGTAATTACACCATGTTTAACATATTTTTGTAGATTCTTTCCACTTAGTAATGGTGCATGCCCATCAATTGGTTTATGATATTTTTTTGCTATTTTTATTTTTTCCAAGATACTTTTTTCATTAGAAATTACAGCATTATAATCCATCACTTCACCTAATGCTACAAATTCAGGCCTGGATAATAGGTTGTCTATTATGTTTGGACTTATAGTAGCACCTGATTTTTCAAATTTTGTTGCTGGTACACAGGATGGTGCAGTAAAATAATATTTTAATGGTGTTTTTTTTGCATCATCAATCATATAGTCAATACCATCCATTCCCATGACATTTGCAATTTCATGTGGATCTGCAATGACTGATGTTGTTCCATGTCTTAGAGCTATTTCAGCAAATCGTGACGGTGTTAACATTGAACTTTCAATATGTATATGTGCATCAATAAAACCTGGAACTATAATATCATTAAAATCGGCATTAACTTCTTTTATTGATTCAATTATTCCATGTTCAATTTTAATTTCTCCTGGATATATTTCATCTGTAAATACATTTAAAATATTTCCCTTTATCAACATTTTTGTTTTACTCCCCTTTTAATAGTAACTCTATAATGAATTTTAATGTATTTTTAGTTTTATTTTTGAAATATAATATTTTTTTTATTTTATTCTTAAAAAAATAATGAATAATCTATCCCTATGACATATATTTCTTTTTAGTTTATTTAAAATTCATTTAAATGATTTAAGTTTAACTATGTGTTATTTGATTCATGTTTTTTTATTTCAAATATCTCTAGTTATTCTATTCATTTTTGTATTTATATAATAATTATATGTATTTATCTATTATAAAAAATATACATTATATATGATTATTTTTTATTTGGGCTTTCTAAGATTTTAAGGAGTTTAAATGACTTTTTGTTCTGTTGTGTTTTTATTTTTTAAAAAGAAGGATTTTCTTTAGAAAATATTTTTAATTGATTTTCTTTAAAGTATTATTAAATATTGTATTTTCAAAAAAAAAGGTTATAAAAAAGAAGTTATGTAAAAATCATATTATAATAAGATTTTACGTAATTTAAATAGTTTTCTTGGTGAAATTTTCATTACTACTTTGATTAATGATTTGGTAGAGAGCTTTGTAATATTAGCATTGGCTAATGCAGTAATATATTCATCTAAATCTTCATCACTTGAATTATATAATACATCTCTTATTGCAATATATTTCTTAAATTTTTTACCTAAGTGACTATCTATATAATCAGCATATTCTTGTAATTTTTCTTCAGAATAATCACGATTCTTTATTGCTTTTGCTGCAACTCTACCTGCAATCATACCACTTTCTAATGCAGTGTCAATTCCACCACCAGTTATTGGACTAACACATCCTGCAGCATCTCCAACTAGCATAACATTATCTGTGATAATTTTATCAAATATACCACATAGTGGATTTCCTCCAGCATTAATTTCAACAATCTGACCATCTTTTGTTTCATCACAATTAGCTATAAAATCATTTAAATATTTAACAGCACTTTTTTCGGCTTTAATTCCAGATATGTCAATTCCTACATTTGCAGTATCATATCCCTTAGGAAAAATCCATGCATATCCTCCAGGAGCTACACTTCCAAAGAAAAATTGAATTACTGAGTTATTTTTCATTTTAAGATTGGTCATCTCATACTGTAGGCCAGATTCCATCTCTGCAAGAGGTACTTTAGTATTAAGTTCTGCCCATCTAGCAACATGACCTTCAGGGCCATCTGCTCCAATAACAATATGTGCTTTAATTTGATTATATTCTTTGTTAAAACTTTTAATATCAACTAAGTATCCATCGCCCTCACGTTTCATGGATAATGCTTCGGTTTTTATCATAACTTCAGCACCTTCTCTAATAGCATCCATTGTCATATGTTTATCAAAAACTTTACGTTCTAATATTATACCTGTAGCAGGTGTTTCTAATGTTTCTGGTGTAAACCATGCACTTGTATTATTTGGTGAAACTATTCTAGCTCCATCAATTTTCCTTGCAATCCAACGTTCATCTGGTGTAATATGTACTCTTTCAAGAACACCACTCATAATTCCTTCAGCACATCTTTTTGGTGTACCAATTTCTGATTTTTTATCTATGATTAATGTTTTTGCACCATTTTTGCTAGCTTCTCTTGCAGCTAATGATCCTGCTGGTCCTGCCCCTATGATTAATACATCAACTTCTTTTATATTCATGTTTTATTTCCTTGATTTTTGTCTATGAGTTAATTAAAATTAACATAATCTATTATTATATATAACAATATGAATTATTAGTGTTTTGTATTTGAAGTAAATAGTTATTTATTAATTGTTGTATGATAAATAATATTTAGAAAGAATTATTAATGGAATTTTTTTCATGTTTAAGATTAGAATTAGGGATATAGAAGTGGAGTACATTGTTGATTATCGTGATGTTAAATATGTTCGTTATGAATTATCAAGAGGTGTTCTTAAGTTAATTTTACCTAAGCATTTTAGGGGAGATGTTGAGTACTATATTCATAAGAAGGATAATTGGATTTATAATAAAATACTGGAATTTCATAAGTCTCAAAATATATTAAGACAATCAACTAAGGATAAATCTATTGAACATAATTCATTAAATATTTTAAAAGAAGTCTCAAAGAATTATATTAAAAAATATGAAAACTTATTAAATGTGAGGGTTAATAGGGTACAATTTAGAAGCATGACTACTAAATGGGGAAGTTGTAGTAGTTTAGGTAATATTACTTTATCAAAAGATCTTAGATTTCTACCTAATGATTTAATTGAATATGTTATTTATCATGAGTTGGTTCATTTAATAGTTCTAGATCATAGTGATGAATTTTTTAATATTATAAGGAAAAGGTTTCCTGATTATAAGGAGTATGATAATAGACTACGAGAATATTGTTTTTT